>JANXQZ010000091.1 GCA_025353235.1 Bryobacterales bacterium | reverse complement strand
AACCAGGTCTCTGCAAAATTGTGGAAGACTTCCCTGGTCTTCAGCACGCGCAATGTCCCCGGGTCTCTCTTCCGGTGCTTTAGCGCGTTCGCTTTGCGAGATATTAGCCTTCTGAAAATAGAGTCCCGTCCGCTAAGGGGCAAGCCTTGGGAATACTTGTTCTATCTTGATTTTCTCGGCCATGAGGACGAGCCTCGCGTGCAGAACGCGCTGGGACACCTGCGGGAATTGGCTGATTTTACGCGCGTGCTGGGCAGCTATCTCAAGGGGGCTTAACGTTATATCGCAGGTATCACAGGTCAAACAAGATACACTATCGTAATGTCTTGTGACGCCACTGATTGGATGTCGTACAAGGAAGTGCTTCTGCGAAAGGTTCCGGGTACGCAGGCGTACTTCTACGTGACCGAACGAATGGCCATCGATGCGGATGGGGCGCCGAACGCTTACCATCCGCAGGATACAGGTCTCGATGCACTCAAAAATGCCGGGTTCCCGCACGGCGGCTGGACGTCGGTTCTCGCCACTGATCCGGCAAAGCCCTCGCAACCCTTCGTTCAGACTAGCGGGCCGTTTGAGGGATTTTTTGTGTCTAAGACTTCGCTTGAGGATCGGACGCGAACAGAGACGGACGCCGCCCGGTACGTAGACGCTTCTCGCGTTCCCTACATAGTCTTTCCTGGAGAGTTCCACGCTCTTGCGGGAACGGGCAGCATGGGCGATTTCGTCTTTGCGCGGAATCTCCAGAATGATAAAGTCAGCGTTGCCATTGTGGCGGACGTGGGTCCGTCGGGTGAACACTTGGGCGAAGTGTCGATCCGGCTCGCGGAGAACCTTGGCGGTGCAAACGTAAATCCTCGGACCGGCAGCGGCATGCCAAAAGGACCGTTCCTTTACGTACTCTTCCCGAAGAGCCGACTGACTCCGGCGTGGCCCGTTTCTGCCGAGACGATTGCAGAAAAGGCGCACGCCCTGCTTGCAGCCGCAGGCGGCTGGGAGCGCGTGATGCCCTGTCTCTAAGCTGGTTGGCGAACGTATCGCTTCCATCGTGGGAGTTATGGCGCAACCGTCACGAACCCTCCCGAGGGCGACGGACTGCCGCCTATCGTCGCAACGACTGCCGCATCCCCGGAAACTCCCGCTGGCACCCGGATACTGAGCTGGTAGACTCCCGCGTTCTGAGTGGCTCCTGCGTAGAGAATATCTGCGGGCGCGAGCGTCACGCCTCCTATGGTCACAATCACCGATCCCACTACCTGAGCGGAAACGGTAGGAAGCTCGCCGGCCATGAACGCTGGCGCGGTCGCTCCGAACCCAGTAGCGAACAGCGTGAGCACATCGCCAACCGCGGCTGGAGCGGCAGCGCCCACGAACATTCCGGACACGGCATTGATCGCCGCAATCGGATTCTTCCCATCGGCGTTCTGCTGAAAGTAGAAGAACTCAGGCGACGCCGCTCTAATCGTGACTGGCACCGCATTGCTTTTCTCTTCGCCCGCCATACCGCAATTCGAGATCACTTGCACCGTGGTCTCTCCAGGGGGCAGCGTCGGCACTTGAATGTTTAGCTGATTGGGGAAAACATTCAGGACGGGAGCGGGTTGACCGCCAATTTGCACGCACACGCCGGCCAGGTTCGATGGCAACCGACCATCTACCAGATCGTCGCCGCTTACTTGGCGGGCCGTTCCCGCCGGAGCAAAGCGTTGTCCGAAGATGGAGGTGATGCTATTTGGGGCAAGCACCTTTACGGCGGGTACGCTAAGTCCCGCGCTCGCGACGCCCCCCTCAGCAATCAGCGGTGCCGTAGGGGAAGCAGCAGCGATAGCCATCACGTTGAACGCAACGGGCGCTGAACCTGCAACGGATGCTGTCACCGTCACCGGACCCACGTTCGCCCCGAGCGTAACCGCGACCGAAGCCGTCCCATCTAGAAGCGTAATTCCGGAGGGCGGGTCGAACTTGGCGGCACCAGCCGGAGTAACCGCATAGCTCACATCCATTCCAGGGATCGGTGTGCCCGAAGCGTCCAGCACCTTGATGATTAACCTCGATGCGAGTTGGGTCTGGACGGTACTTGTCTGATTATTCCCGCTCACTATGCTTAGCACCGGATTGGTGACAGCCCGGAGCGTCAACTTCTGAACCCGATCGTTCGGCAGGTCGGAGAAGAAGATGTTGCCGGAAGAATCCACTGTTAGACGGAACGGGGCTATTTGAGCCGCGATGGTGCTGATCAGGCCGCTTGGCGATATGCGGCGGATGCGCCCGTTCCCGGTATCGGCAACAAAGATATTCCCTGACCCGTCCACTGCCAGCCCTGCAGGTGAGTTTAATTGCGCCTTCACTGCCAGACCTCCATCGCCGGAAAGACCTGCGCTCCCGGTTCCGGCCACCGTTGAGATGATCCCGTCTGGCCCGATCTTGCGGATCCTGCTGTTGAATCTGTCGGCTACATACAGGTTGTTGTTGCGATCGAGGGCGATGTCAAACGGATCCAGTCCGGCAGCAATCGCCTGACCTCCATCGCCAGACGCCTGAAAGTTTCCCGAGCCTGCAATGGTCGTGATCACTCCCGTTGCGAGCGTCACTTTTCGAATTCGACTTGCATCGGAGTCCGTGAAATAGACGTTCCCGGCGCTATCCACGGCCACACCGCTGGGAGTGCCGATGTTGGCGCTTGTGGCTGGTCCGTTGTCTCCGCTGTAGCCATTCGTTCCCGTCCCTGCGATAGCCGTGGTGGACCCTGTGGCGGAAATCTTCAAGATTACCGGTTCGTCGTCGGTGACATAGAAGTTCCCGACTCCATCGGCAGCCACGGCCAGAGGAGTCCCGCGAACGTCCCCAATCGCGCGAATCGAACCCCCCGGGTTGAGCACTCTCGCGCTATTGTTGCCTGTATCGGCGATCAGGAGCAGGTTGCCCGGCCCCGCAGCCACGCCTTCGGGGAAGTTCAAGAAAGCGGATGTTGCCAACCCGCCGTCGCCGTTTCCGGTCCCGGCGATAGTCGAAATAGTTGTTAAGGTGATCTTTCGAACGCGCCGATTAAACCGATCGGCCACGTAGAGAATGTGGAGTGAATCCACCGCCAGCGCACCCGGAAAATTGAGCGAAGCGTTCGCAGGCGGGCCATTGTCGCCGCTAAACCCCTGTGACCCGGTGCCTGCGAAAGTTGTGATCAACCCTGTCGAGAGATCCACGCGTCGGATGACGTCGCGATTCAAATCCGCCAAGTATAACGTGCTTCCGTCTATGGCTAAAGCATCCGGCAGCAGCACGGCGCTGGTAGCTGGCACGCCGTCCCCAATGGTTCCATAATTGCCGCTTCCAGCGATGGTCGTGATCATGCCTGCGGCATCCACCTTGCGCACTCGCTCGTTCGTGAGGTCGGCCAGATAGACGTTGCCGGCGGCGTCCACCGCTACGTCGGTGACCAATCCGAGTTGGGCGCTGAGAGCTGGCCCGTTGTCCCCGCTGTAGCCCGGTGTCCCATTCCCGGCGATGGTGGTGATGATCCCCGCAGTATCGACCTTTCGAATTCGAAAGCCAGCCAGATCGGAGATGTACAAATTGCCCTTCGTGTCAAGCGTGAGAGCGATCGGATCGAGCTTTGCAGCCGTAGCCGGGCCGCCGTCGCCGGAAGACCCTTGCGACCCAGTTCCGGCGATTGTGTTCACGATGCCATCGAGTGTCACCCTCCGCACGCGGCTGTTTCCCGTGTCGGCGATGTACAGGTTGCCGAGCGAATCTACTGCGATGGCTTCGGCGCTGTGGATGCGTGCCGCTGTAGCCTTTCCTCGGTCGCCCGAGTAGCCAGGAACACCGGTTCCCGCATAGGTTGAGATTGTGCCCGCCGCACCGATCCGCCGCACCCGGTTATCGGCCTTGTCCAAAACGTAAACGTTGCCCGCCGCGTCCACGGCCAGTGCGTCGGGATCGCGCAGGGGCGCGCTAGTAGCGGGGTTTCCATCCAGCACGCGGTCCGCGCCCGCGACGGTACTGACGGTGTAGATCTGGGCGGACGCAATCGCCGCCCCGAATAGCATAAATAAGAGCTTCTTCATAAGATAGCCGCAAGGGCCAGATAGGAAGTGTAAGCTACGGCGCAAAGATCTCGAAGTATTACTTGCTCACTGCTCGCCTCACCCCCTCGAGTGTGTTTAACATCGATTCTCTCGGGAATCGCTCCACGAACTGGCGAATCATCAACAGTCCGAAGGGCACGTCTCGGGATAGCGAAATGGCTTCGCACTGCGCGTATACCCCTCCATCGCCTTCTTCAAAGCGCCAGTACGAATTCAGCCGCCACAAGAAACCCGTATCCTGACCTGGAGGAAGTTCGTCCGTAAGCGATTGTTTTGGCCGCCGTACTTCGGCGATGCGCGTAGAACGCGAATCGATCGCGAGATGAGAGTTATCGGGCGCCGCATAAGAGATGTCGTATGTCGTGTTCAGCACCACGGTCAAAATCTGCTTCTTATAGAGTCTGAGGAAAACCTGGTAGCGGTCTCCGTCGTGGCCGAGAAGCTTGGACGAGATGATCTCGGGTGCGAACAATTTCTGGTACTCCGGGTACGCCGTCATCACCGTTCGCACCCGAGCAATGGTAGTATTCGGAATAAACATCGCGCCGAGCCAATCTTGAATCAGCCCGTTAGGAACCTTTGCTTCCTGGCCCGAGTCGAGTATCTTCGAGGGCACGATTGGTCGTTCGCCACTGCGCAGCTTGGCTCTGCTTTCAAGGCTCGTCGCGGTCGAGAGGAAGCGACTGGAATGCAAGCTCTGCTTCATCTTCGCTTCAGCCAGCGCGATGTAGCGGTTGAAGGCCTGTTCGGTTTGAGGCGTGAGGTCGGCAAAACCGAGCGCCGAGGGAGTGCTGAAACAGCAGCCTGCGAGTAGAATCGCGGCTGAAACATTCTTGGCCCGCGGTGATTTTACACCGCGTCGCTTGTGCATGTTTGGGAGAGGCATTGATCTCCAGGCGCGCAAACGCTACGTCTGCGTCCTGCGGACATCCTTTACTTTCAAATATATAAGATGCTACGCTGAAAACTTAATAATGCGCACTGTTGATTTGATCCACCGCAAGAGAGATGGCGAAGAATTATCCACGGAAGAGATCAAGAGTCTAGTAGACGGCTACGTTCGCGACGAAATTCCGGACTATCAGTTTTCGGCATTCCTCATGGCTGTTTTCTACTCTGGAATGACCGATCGGGAAGTGAGCGCGCTTACCGATGTGATGATGCACTCGGGCGAAAAGCTTGACCTAAGTTCCATCCCAGGACTTAAAGTCGATAAACATTCCACAGGCGGAGTTGGGGACAAAACGAGCTTGATTTCGGCCCCGCTCGCGGCTGCGGCTGGTGTTGTGGTTCCCATGATCTCGGGTCGGGGATTGGGGCACACCGGCGGAACGCTCGATAAACTGGAGTCCATTCCCGGGTTCCGGACGGATCTGACGATCGAACAATTTACAGGTCTGCTGGGCCGTCACAAATTGGCCTTCATCGGCCAGACTGAGGAGATCGCGCCCGCCGACGGTAAGATGTACTCTCTGCGCGATGCAACAGCCACCGTGGAGTCGATCCCGCTGATCGCTTCATCGATCATGTCGAAGAAGCTGGCGGTCGGGTTGGATGCTCTCGTACTTGACGTAAAAGTCGGCTCTGGCGCATTTATGAAGAAGCAGGTGGATGCGCGCCGCCTCGCTCAGATGATGGTAGGCATCGGCCGTCGCATGGATGTACGGGTCCAGGCGCTTATCACCGATATGAACCAGCCTCTGGGCTATGCGGTTGGCAATGCGCTTGAAATTATGGAGGTCTCGCAAACTCTGCAGAATGCGGGACCCACGGATCTCACTCGCATCTGTTTGGAACTGGCCGCACGCATGATCTTCCTGGGCAAAATCGTCCCAACTCTGGACGAAGCGCGGGAACTCGCTCAGCGCAAATTGCTAGATGGATCAGGGTACCGCAAATTTAAGGAAGTGATTCAGGCGCAGGGCGGGAATCCGAACGTGCTTGATCGCTTCGAACTGCTGCCAAATGCGACCGGTGTGCGGGAGATCGCCTCGCCGCGCGCTGGTTACATCAGTGCCATCGACGCCGAGTTGATCGGCATCGCTTCGTCGATGATCGGCGCGGGACGGGATACGAAGGAAGATAAAATCGATCCGGCAGTGGGCGTCATTCTTGAAGTCAAGACCGGCAACAAGGTCGATTCCGGCGGGGTGTTGTGCCGTCTTTACTACACAAATGAGGAACGCGTGGAGGAGGCCGCTCAGCAGATTGAGGACGCATTCCGCATTTCAACGAATCCGCCCGAAGAGCGCGAATTGATTCTTGAAGTAGTGGGATAGGGCACCGTTGCTCAAAGCTGCTCTCTCAACTCTTCTCTGCCTCAGTCTGACAGCGGCTACACCGCCGCAACAATTCGCGGTCACTCCGGATGTGCAAGGAGTGCTAGACCGCATCTCGCCAAATTCGCTTCGGGGGAATCTCTCATTCCTGGCATCCGATCTTCTGGCCGGCCGTGATACACCTTCGAGAGGACTCGACATCGCTGCTGAGTTCATCGCCGCCCAATATCGCAAAGCCGGTATCGAAGCTGCGGGCGATGACGGCTATTTTCAAACCGCGAAGCTGCAACTGCTGCAGCCGAATCGTGAAGGCTTTGCCCTGACTTTCGCCGATGGCGACAAGACCCTTTCCATCGACTCTCAAAACGTGTCGCTGCGCGTGACGCAAGCCCTCGACCTGACACGCGCCGCAATCTTCAAACTCGATCTCTCCGATTCCGCCTTCCTCGAAACTGTGACGCCTGAGCAACTCGCAGGCAAAGTGGTGATCACCGAATTCACTCGCGGCGGCATGCAAAGGGGACGCGCAGCCATGGGAAAGCTGCGAAACGCCAAAGCCGCCCTCACCATCATGCTGGAACGCAAAGCCCCGGATACCTTTGGCAGGGAGACCGCTCAACTCTTCGATCCCGAACAAACCGACCAATCGCAATCCCCGCGTATCTCCATTGCAGGGGACGCCGCTGCCCGCTTCTATGACGACTTGAAGCCCGGCCTCTCGGAATCCGCCGTTGCCTCCATTCACGCCGCCGCACCAAAAGCGCAGCCCGTGCAGCTTCGCAACGTGGTGGGCATCCTGCGCGGGTCTGACCCAGCCTTGAAGGATACTTCCGTGCTCGTTAGCGCGCATTACGATCATATCGGCGAAAAAGCCTCCGGCGAAGGTGATCGTATCTATAACGGCGCGAACGACGATGGCAGCGGCACAGTATCTGTTATCGAACTTGCGAACGCTCTTCAGAACCTTAAACAACGGCCTAAGAGAAGCATTGTGTTCGTCACATTCTTCGGCGAGGAGAAGGGCGGATTCGGCTCACGCTACTACGCGCGGCATCCAGTGATTTCGATGGCAAAGACCGTGGCGGACATAAACCTTGAACAAGTCGGCCGCACCGACTCAACCGAAGGGGAGCAGAAGGACAACGCCTCGGTAACCGGCTTCGATTACTCAAACGTTGCGGACATCCTGCGGGCGGCGGGCGCTTTGACCGGCATCAAAGTCTACAAGAACGAGCATGCGAGCGATCTTTACTTCAGCGCCAGCGATAACGTCGCTCTAGCCGAGGCTGGAGTTCCCGCTCACTCCGTGTGCGTGGCCTTCAACTACTCCGACTATCATGGCGTGGGCGACGAGTGGCCGAAAATCGACTACGAAAATATGGCCAAAGTCGACCGCATGATCGCTGTTGCCGTTCTGATGCTGGCTGACAACGCAGAGACCCCTCATTGGAACGCCGACAATCCGAAAGCGGCGCGTTATCTAAAAGCCTGGAAGCAAAGCCATGCTGAATAACGAATTATAAACGCGAGCATTTGTTACCCTAATCTTTTAATGTCAGATCGTAAGTTGCAGATCGTGCCCCTGGGCGGGCTGGGTGAATTCGGGATGAACTCCATGGCGATTCGCTATGGAGACGACATCATCGTGGTAGATGCGGGGATGATGTTCCCCGATGCCGAATTGCTCGGAGTAGACATAGTCACGCCCGACTTCGCCTATTTAGAGCAGCACAAAGAAATGGTTCGCGGGTTGATTCTTACCCACGGCCATGAAGACCACATCGGTGCCGTTCCTTTCCTGCTCGGCCAGATGGATATTCCGGTCTACGGCACCGCCTTCACGCTGGCCTTGGTGGAGCGGAGGCTGGACGAGCATGAGCTGCTCGATAAGGCCAAGCTGCATCGGGTGAAGCCTGGACAAAAGATCGTTCTGGGGCCATTCTCGGTAGAGTTCATCCACGTCACCCACTCGATTGTGGCGGCTGTGGCTGTCGCGATTACCACGCCGCTGGGCGTCATCATTCACACCGGGGATTTCAAAGTAGATCCCACACCCACCGACAACGCTCTCTTCGATCTGCACACCTTCGCCGAATACGGGAAGCGTGGGGTGCTGCTGCTGATGTCGGACTCGACCAACGTCGACCGGCCCGGCTATACGGAAAGCGAGCGGGCCGTGCGTCCGCGCCTGGAGGAGATTTTCTATCGTTGCGAGCGTCGGCTCGTAGTTTCGTGTTTCAGTTCCTCCATTCATCGCTTGCAGCAGATTCTGGAACTCGCGCATGAGTACGGCCGAAAGGTGGCGCTGCTCGGGCGCAGCATGAACAACACCACCGAGATCGCGCACTCGCTCGGCTTCCTGCACATCCCGGATAATATTCTGCTCCGGCCGCAGGACATTTCTCAAACAGCGCCGAGCAAGCTGGTGGTGCTCGCCTCGGGTACACAGGGCGAGCCTATGTCGGCGCTCTCCCGCATGGCCGTCGACAATCATAAGAACATTTCGGTGGAGAAGGGCGATACCGTGGTGCTCAGCTCTCGCATCATTCCCGGTAACGAAAAAGGGATCTACCGGATGATCAATCACTTCGCCAAGCGCGGTGCCGAAGTGATCTACGGGACGTCCAATCCGCCCGTGCATGTCTCCGGCCACGGCAGCGCGGAGGAGTTGAAACTGATTCTGAATTTAGTGCGCCCGCGATACTTTCTGCCGGTGCACGGCGAATACCGCCAACTCGCGAAGCATGCCTCGCTAGCCCAACATTTGCGCGGGGCGGGACTGGAAGAGTCGTTCGTACTGGAAACAGGCGAGTCGCTCGAGATCGACGGACGAGGCGCACGGCGCGGGCCGAAGATCCCGGTAGGCCGCATCTGCATCGATTCGGGATCGCTCGATGAAGTGGTGGAAGATATTGTGATTCGCGATAGGCGACATCTCGCCGAAGATGGGTTCGTGCTGCCCATTATTGCGATCAGCAAACATTCGGGCAAGAGCGAGGCTCTGCCCGAGATTGTCAGTCGCGGGTTCATGTCGTTCGAAGATGGCTCCAACTTGTTGCAGGAAGCGCGCCAAGTGGTTGCGAAAACGGTGGAGATGTCGAGCGCGGAGGAGCGCGGCGATTGGGGCGTAATGCAGGAAAAAGTTCGTTCCGACCTGAAGCGTTTTCTTACCAAACAAACAGCCAGGCGACCTCTCATCATTCCCGTGATCCTGGAAGTATAGTGGGGCAGGTTGTTAACCTGCGGCCGATTCTTAATCGG
>JANXQZ010000087.1 GCA_025353235.1 Bryobacterales bacterium | reverse complement strand
GCAGCCCGAGGAAGGTCTTTTTGATATCGACGGGTAAACGCGTTCCGAGTTCACGCGCGACTTCCAGTTGATGTGGCCTGCTTCGATTGGCACGTCGTACGCAGAATGGAATGACAAGCAGAAGGCGTGGTTCTTCGGAGCTGACGGGCAGCCATTTGCCGCTGTGCTGGGGTCCCCCGATGCGACTTTGGTGGAACGCGAGTACGGCACTAATTACTCGCTGGGCACGGGTAATTCATTCAGTTTGGGGACGATTAGCGGACGAGCGGAGCGGACGCTGGTTTTTGCCGGGTCGGTGAAATCGCGCGACGAAGCGCTGGCCACGTATCGCAAGCTGCTTTCGAACCCGGATGCAGTAATTGCCTCGGCGGGAACGCACGATCGCGATTATCTCGCTCGCACGGTCTCGCTCACTCTGCCCGACAAACAACTGCAGGCCGCGTATGACTGGTCGAAGCTCAGCATGATGAAGGGCATGGTGGAGAACCCGCTGCTCGGAACTGGATTGGTCGCGGGCTACGGACCATCAAAGGGCGTGTATCGTCCGGGCTTTGCCTGGTTCTTCGGCCGCGACACGTTCTGGACTTCGTTTGCGCTGACAGCAGCTGGGGATCTCGAGTCCGCTCGCACCGCCATTGCATTCATCTCCAAGTATCAGCGGGCCGATGGCAAAATTCCCCATGAGATTTCTCAGAGCGCGAGTCTCGTACCCTGGTTTGAAACATATCCATACGGCTACGCCTCTGCCGATGCTACGCCTCTCTTCGTGATCGCGGTGCATAACTACGTCCAGGCGAGTGGCGATTTGAAGTTTGTCCGCGAGCAATGGCCGAAGCTTCAGAAGGCGTTCGATTTCATGCGAGCGAACTTCGAATCGCACGGCTTCCCGAAAAATTTTGAGGTTGGGCATGGATGGGTGGAAGGCGGACCGCTGCTTCCGGTGCAGGTGGAGCTTTATCAGGCGGGATGCTACGTGGAAGCGCTGCGGGCCATGTCCGTGCTGGCCCGCGTGAACAGCGATCGCAATCTCGGGGACAAACTCGATCAAGAGTTTCGCGACAAGAAGAAGCTGCTCGAGGATTTATTCTGGCTGCCGCAGGGGAAGCGCTACGCCTTTGCGCTGGATACGTCGGGCAAGCCCGTAGATCAGCCGACGGTGCTTGCCACGGTACCTATGTGGTTTGGAGTGCTCGATCAGGATCGCTCGCTCGCGATGATCAATCGCCTCTCGGAGGAAGAGCATGAGACAGATTGGGGCATGCGGATCATCTCCTCGCGCAACCCGCTCTACGGTCCTGACGGCTACCATTACGGGTCAGTTTGGCCGCTGTTTACCGGGTGGGCGTCAGTGGCTGAATATCGCTACCATGCCGAACCCTCCGCGTACGCGAACCTGCGGGCCAACGCCTGGCTGGCACTCGATGGAGCCGGGGGCAACGCCACGGAGGTGCTGTCGGGCATGACCTATTCGCCGCTATCGACCGCGTCTCCCCATCAGATCTGGTCCGCCGCGATGGTGGTGTCTCCTCTTCTTCGCGGGTTGTGCGGACTCGATGTGGACGGCTTGGGAGCACGCGTCACCCTTGCTCCGCATCTACCTGCGGACTGGTCCGGGATTGGCATCGAGCACGTGAACTCGGGTCACGGGATGCTTGACTTCACGATCAAGCGGGACGATCAATCGCAGCAACTCAAGATTTTAAATCACGGTACGTCCCCGGTTCACGTCGTGTTTTCGCCAGCTTATTCGCGAGCCAATAACTTTTGGCAGGGTACTTTCGATGGAGCAGCGGTGCGGGCCGTCGTTCGGCGTTTTGAGACTGACCAACATCCAGACTTCGATCTCGAAGTGGGGCCCGGAGAGCACACGCTGACGATTCCCCATCAAGGAATTTTCGGCTACAGTTTGCCGTATGAGCCTCCTCAGTTGGGCGCTGAAAGTGTGAACCTGAAAATCGCTTCCGAGCATTGGGCGAGCACGAATAAGAGCGTGGAAATCGGCGTGTCCGGCCGCGGCGGGCGCAGTTACCGCATGTCGATGGTCGGGGCCAAACGAGTTTCCAGCATAACCGGAGCCAAGCTGGAAGCTGGAGCGCTTATGATCGACGTGCCGGCAGGCGAAGGTTACGTGAATAAGACAGTCACGATCAACCTATACTAGGGAACATATGTTCAAAACGAAAATGGCAGGAATTGGATTCGCGCTGGCGGGCTTGTGCCTGATGTCAGCGGCCGCACAGGCGCAAGGCGGGAAGCCTCTGAGCCCAGCGGCCGAGACATCGGTCACGATTGATGGAAAGAAAATCACTGTGAACTACTCCGCACCTTCCATGCGGGGCCGAAAGATTTTCGGAGAACTGGAAGCATACGGGCGCGTATGGCGCACCGGGGCGAACAATGCGACTGCACTCAACACCGAAGCTGACCTGAACATCTCGGGAGTGAAGGTGCCCAAGGGGACGTACTCGTTGTTCACCTTCATCGATGCGGCGCAGTGGGAACTGATCGTCAATAAACAGACTGGGCAGAGCGGCTTGGATTACGACAAGGGTCAGGATCTGGGCCGAGTCAAGATGAAAATGAGCAAGTCGGCGAATCCGATCGAGACGTTCAAAATCACGCTGGCAAGCACTGGCGGTAAGAAGGGAACGTTGACAATGGCTTGGGAAAACACGATCGCATCGGTTCCATTTACCGTCGAATAGCAGTCAATGAAATATTTCATCCTCGTCGCAGCGTTCGGTTTATTGGCCGCGCAGCATGAAGCAGGCGACGATAAGCGCGGATACACGGATACGCCGCAGTTGCCCGGCCAGAAATGGAAGGTCCACGACGCCGACCGTCCGCATCCGCGCAAAGTCACTCCTGGATTGCCTCTGCTGAACGAGGCTCCCCCCTCGGACGCACTGATTCTCTTCGACGGCAAGGATTTATCCCAGTGGGTAAATCCTCGCTGGAAGGTGGAGAACGGGTACATGGAAATTGTTCCGCGCTCCGGTGGTTTGAGGACGAAAGAGAAGTTTGGGGATTGCCAGTTGCATGTGGAGTGGATGATTCCGCAAGGGGTGGAGGGTGCCGGACAAAACCGCGGTAACAGCGGTGTGGAACTCATGACCCACTATGAGATTCAGGTGCTTGAGTCTTACGAGAATCTCACGTATGCCGATGGACAGGCTGCATCGATGTACGGCGTGTGGCCTCCCCTGGTGAATGCGACGCGGCCTCAAGGCGAGTGGAACGTTTACGATATTTTCTTTGAAACTCCGAAGTTCGACGGCAATAAGTTAGCCCAGCCCGGCTATCTCACTCTGGTTCATAACGGCGTCCTGGTGCATAACCATCAGCAGATTATTGGGGAGACGATTCATCGCAAGGTGGCAACGTATAAGCCGCATCCGGCGGAAGAGCCGCTCAGTTTGCAGGATCACGGGCAGACGGTCCGTTATCGGAATATTTGGATTAGAAGGCTAAAGCCGTATGACCAGTAGAACCGCTCCCTTACGGTCACGGCTGGGTTACGTTACTGAGCCGTGACCGTAAGGGAGCGGTTTCTCCGGCCTACGGCAGTATACCCAAAGTAGACTTCGATTCAACCTTCCGGAAATGCATCGGAAAGCTATGCGCTGAGTAATAAGCCTCCCACTGATCTTTATAGTGCGATGAAAGGATTTCGCCCGATTCTCCCACTGTTAAATTGTTCAACGACCTATCCCAGTCAGATAAATCCGCGACGAATCGCATCGATGGCCCCAGCCTTCTCGTGGTCTGCTTCACGCTGGTGGACGATCCGCTCATCGGCATAGGACCGATGTTGAAGTACCCTGCCACCATCGGTAGTTGGCTTCCAACCGGATGCCGGATATTCAACTCGTTGTAGGTCCCATAATCCCACCGGTTCACCGAACTTCCTTGCAGCTTAGAGCCTTCCTCGATGCCCTCCGTTAGCGACTTCACCAGCTCTTCGTCTAGACTCGCAAACCATCCCTTGCCGCCCATTTCCAGAATCGATTGCACCACCGACGGAGCCATCTGATAACTATAAAGCTGACCCTGTTTCGGCGAAGCGCTGCTCGCGATCCGATCTCGCAAATGCTGGTAAACCAATGTGATCAGAAGCGGCGAGGGAGTGCCTTTCTCCATCTGTCCGTTCCAGTTTCGGAGGAGCTTCACGGCATCGTTCACCGCTGGACCTGACGGCTTTCGGCGATCGCATGCGGCCACCACCGCCTTCGCCAGGAACTGCATGAAGCCCGAGTACACATCCTTCTGCACCACCAGCATGTCCTCCGGCTTGAAGCCGTTCCGCGCCAAGAGCAAACTGCGGATTTGGTTCGAGCGATACTCCGGAGCAAATTCGCCGTGCACCGAATACTTGTAGTCCTTCGGGAACGGGTTTTGATTGGCCGTGACGATCACGCCCGATGGCGGATTGAAGAATGACGGGATCTCTTCAAATGGAATGAAACCCGTCCACTCGTACTGCCCTGAACTGCCGTCCACTGGAACGTCCCCATCGTAGCCAGAGCGGATCGGCAAGAGCCCCGTAGCGTGATACCCGATGTTCCCGTCTACATCCGCATACACGAAGTTCTGCCCAGGTCCTGGAAAGCGCGCTAGCGCACTCGTGAACTCCTGCCAATTGCTTGCCCTGTTCAAATCGAAGAACGGGAACTGAAACGCGCCCGGCTCCGTCGCGGTCCAGCGCAGCGCCAGCATCTGATTTCCGTGCGGACTCACGGGACCATGCCGCGTCACCCATTGAGAAAACTCGACCGGCTTACCGCCCTTCACTGGAATCCATTCGCGTTCCAACCGTGCCTGCTCCTGCTGCCCGCGAAAGAGATAACGCCCGGTATTCGGATCTAGCTTCTCAATATAAAAATCCTGAACGTCGTAGCCGAGATTGGTGACACCCCAGGCAATTCGATCGTTATGGCCCACGATAATGCACGGCACTCCAGGCAGCGACACGCCGGCAACGTTCAACCCAGGGGCCTGCAGATGGACCTGATACCAAGTGGAGGGCAGCGAAAATTCCAGGTGGGGATCATTGGCGAGCAGCGGCTTACCAGTCGCGGTATGCGAGCCTGCGATGGCCCACGCATTCGATCCGGGCTGCACTTCGCGACCGCTTCGGGAGGGGAACAAGAAGTTGACTTTAGCTGCGTCGCCCGACTCTAGCATGGTGGCCTTCTCCACTTCGTCCCGGTACGTGGTGGTCAAATTTCGGAACATCTGCATGCCCGCAAGAATGGAATCCACCGCGCTCCAAGGGCGAGGATCGTAGTGCAAAATCGTGAACTCTAGAGGCAGTTGGTTCAGGTGCGATTCGATGAAGGCGTTCACTCCATGAGCGTAGGCGGCCAGCACGGCTCGGTCTGCGGCTGGCATCGTGCGAAAGTGATCTTCTGCCACGCGGCGCATTCGCAGCATGCGCGCTTCGCGATCGGCATCGAGGGCGGCCGCACCGACGATCTCTGCTAAATCGCCTGCGGCAAGACGACGCAGTGCATCCATCTGCCAGAGCCGATCTTGCGCGGTCGCGAATCCCTGCAGGAAAATTGCGTCTTCCCAAGTGCCTGCGCTGATATGCGGCACACCTAAAGCGTCGCGCTGAATCGAGGCTTTCATCGCTACGGCCAAGTGAATCTCGCCTGAGGTCTTGGGCAGCGGACGATAAGCAAACCAATACATGACCGCGATGAGCAAGACAGCCAAAGCCGCTATGCTCAAGTTGATGAACCGAAGAACTCTGGGCACTGGGAAGATTTTATCAGCGCGGGCTGGCGCTCGCGCATGATGGCCTATCGCATTCTGATCCTCATCGTTATTCTGGCTCTCAACGCTTTCTTCGCGGCGGCCGAAGTCTCGCTGGTTTCGGTGAGGCAGAGCAAGCTTCGCTCACTGGCGGATCAGGGCCAAGTTGCTGCGCAGGCAGCGCTAAACCTGCTCGCCAATCCGGCCCGGCTGCTTTCGGTGACCCAAGTGGGCGTGACGCTTGCGAGCCTCGGACTCGGCTGGGCGGGCGAAGGCACCATTTACGATCTCATCATGGGGCTGGTTCATCCCACGGTCAGCAAGCAGACGGAAGCGGTGATTCACGTCGCGTGCATCGCGGTAGCGTTCCTGTTGATGAGCTACGCCCACGTCGTGATCGGCGAAGTGGTGCCGAAGAACTTGGCTATCGAGAAGGCTGACAGGCTGGCGCTGCTAGTGGCTCCCGCGCTGCTGATCTTCGGCAGGATTTCGGCACCCTTCGTCTACGTAGCGGAGAAGTCGGCTTCGGGCGCTTCCCGTCTGTTGGGGCTTACAGGCGAGCATTCGGGAGGCGGGCACTCGGCCGAGGAGCTGAAGTTTGTGGTGGCGTCCAGCGGCCGGGAAGGGCATCTGCGCCGCTTCGAACAGGAAGCCATTCAGGCAATTCTCGATCTGAAAGAGTACAACGTGCGCACCATCATGGTGCCCAGGAATGCGATTGTCTCGGTGTCGGTTGACGCCAGTTTGGACGAGACTGTGCGCGTGATGCACGAGCACGAATTCTCGCGCCTGCCGGTGTTTGAGGGACGCCGCGAACAGATCGTAGGCTATGTCCACTACAAGGACCTGATGGCAATTTGGCAGCAACGCCGAATCGCGCAGGACAAGCGCAAATTGCCTCGGGCATTCAAGATCCGGCAGATCATGCGCAGGCTTGCAATTGTCCCGGAGACCAAGGTGCTTACGGACCTCATCGACGAATTTCGAAACACTCACCGGCACATGGCTCTGGTGGTGGACGAGTTTGGCACCATCGTGGGCTTGGTTACGCTGGAGGACATCCTTGAGCAAATCTTCGGCGAGATAGGCGACGAACATGACGAGAAGCGTCCCGCTCCCAAGACGGAAGCGTTGATGGTGGAGCTGGATGGAAGCACCAGCATTCGGGATCTCGACAATCAGTATGGGATCGAACTGCCGGGCGATGCGGGGTTCGAGACTCTGGCCGGATTTATGTTGCACCAGTTAGGCGATATCCCCAAAGAGGGGGAGTCCGTTGACCATGACCACAGGCGGTTTACCGTCTTGACGATGGAGAGAAATCGCATCGCTCAAGTTAGGATCGAAAAAGTGGCAGAGATTCCTAGCGCCGCGGAATAGGCAGTTGGCGCGCTCGCTTCAGATCCTCTTCCGCGCCGTCGAAGTTTCCACTGGCGCGTTTAGCTTCGGCACGCCCTTCGTAGTTCGAGCGCGTGGGACTTAGCTGAATCACAGCGGTGTAATCGGCGATGGATTTTGCGTAGTCGGCCAGCTTGAGATAGGCCGATGCCCGGCTCTCGTAGGCGCGCGCGAAGTCGGGTCTGATCTCGATGGCCTTGGTGAGCAGGCGAGCAGCCTCGTCGAATTGACGGACTCGCATCATTTGGAAACTGTCGCGAAGAGCCTCGTCGGCGGCGGGATCCATGCTATCGGCTCCGGAGGTCTTCTCTACATTGACCTTGCCCGACGCCTCCACGTTAATATCGAACGTAACTCTAGCGCCGAAGCTAAACGCGCCAGTGGAAACTTCGACGGCGCGGAAGAGGATCTGAAGCGAGCGCGCCAACTGCCTATTCCGCGGCGCTAGG
>JANXQZ010000008.1 GCA_025353235.1 Bryobacterales bacterium | reverse complement strand
AGATCGATGTTGTCGCCGCCAAGAAGGATATGTTCCCCCACTGCGACCCGCTCCAGTTGCAATTCGCCGTTCTGCTCGGTCACGGCAATCAGGCTGAAATCGGTGGTGCCGCCGCCGATGTCCACTACCAGAATCAGATCGCCGACTCGCACCCGTTCGCGCCAATCCGGATGCCGCTCAAGCCACGCGTAGAAGGCAGCTTGCGGCTCCTCCAGCAGGAGAATATTTTCGTAGCCTGCTTGCTCGGCGGCCTTCTGCGTCAGCTCGCGAGCGACTGCATCGAACGAGGCGGGCACGGTCACCAGCACCTGTTGCTGGGTAAACGGCGCGTCCGGATTTTTCGCATCCCAAGCGTGCCGCAAATGCTCCAGATACTCTTGCGACACTTCGACGGGCGACAGCTTTGCAACGCCTGCAGGGGCGTTCAGAGGCAGCAGCGGTGCGCTGCGATCGATACCTGCATACGACAGCCACGACTTAGCCGACGAGATGAGACGCGACGCATTCTCCACGCCTCGCTTCTGCGCAAGCTGACCCGCGACAGGGCCGTCCGCCTTCCACGGAAGCACCAGCGTGCCTTCCGGAAAATCGTTCGGGCCGGGGATGTAAAGGAACGACGGCAAAAGCGCCTCATCCCGCACTTCACCCGGATTGACGAGTTGCGGGATTTCAAACAACGTCACCGGCGACAGTTCCAGCGTTGGGTCCACGGAAGCGAGGCTGCAGTTGGTGGTGCCGAGATCGATTCCAATTACCGTTTGTGACAAGGGCTACTCGACTTCGATCTCGGCCGGTGCGAGAATGGCTGCGTTCTGGCTGGCAGCAAGCACGGGCAAATCCACCTTATCCACACGCCATCCTTTGTGACGCAGCAGTCCGCCGGGAGCCTTGCCGCTGGCCGGCACGTTGCCCAGAAGTTTCACCACCGCCGGATCGTTCGTCTCGAGTTTGGTAAACGTGCCTTCGACGCCGTCGATCACGGGTGAGAGATGGACGTACCGGTCCAGCGTCTTGCGGCACTGTTCGTGCAGATTGCGCACCGCAGCACCAACTTGATCGTCCGAGTAACCCGCGATATCTTCCATGAAGAAGTCGATGAACCGCGAATCGCGCTGGAGGAGACCGAGCATCTGCAAGGCACCGTCGGAAAGTTTCACCACCGGAACGGGCTTGGGGACCGGTTGCGGCTTATCTTCCACGAAGCCGAACGCCTTCGCAATGTCAGGAGGCAAGTTGCCGCCAAAGAGGATCGCGAAGAAACTGCGGAAAGCAAAGGCAATGCGAGACAAATCCACCTCAAGCTCTTAGGATACACTGCGAGGTCTCGCGTCCTCCTGCCAACTGCCCACAGGCAAGAACTACATCGTACTGATTCTGATATACCTTTTTATGTCAGGCAAACTCACAATTACGCCCGCGACTACGCTTGCAAGAACCAACCACCCGACTACTTTAGAAAGTTGCATACAGTCCTTTCGCGAATTGACCGCGTGCTGTGTTGACCGAGATCAGCGCAAGTAGTTTCAAGCTTTCTAACTTGACTTCATGATCGAATGGGTTAAACTTCGGCTTAATGGCATCCCCCCTTGAGCCGATCAGCGAAATCCACATTCTCTGGTTGAACGCGGGATTGAGCTGCGACGGCGATACCATCGCGATGACGGCAGGTTCCCAGCCGAGCATCGAAGATCTGATCTCTGGGGCCATCCCCTGGACTCCGAAAGTTCATTTACATAATGCCTTTCTCGCAATGGAGAACGGCGATGAATTCGTCAAATATTTCACACTCGCCGTCGAAGGAAAGCTTGGGCCGTTTATCCTGGTGGTCGAAGGCTCGATCCCGGACGAGACCAACAAGCCCGACGGGTACTGGGCCACATTCGGCACCGATCCGCAAACAGGGCAGCCGATCAAGACCTGTGACTGGATCGATCGTCTAGCACCCCAGGCCTGGGCGGTGGTCGCGTCCGGGACCTGCGCTGCCTATGGCGGAATTCACGCCATGGAGGGAAATCCCACCGGCTGCATGGGGCTGCCGGACTACCTTGGGTGGACCTGGAAATCCAAGGCCGGCATACCGATCGTCTGCGTCCCGGGCTGCCCCGTGCAGCCGGACAACATGACGCAAACCCTGTTGGAATTGCTCTACGCGGCGTCGGGTTATGCTCCGATGATCGCGCTGGATCAAGCGCTGCGCCCGAAGACTCTGTTCAGCCAAACCGTCCACGAAGGCTGCGATCGCGGCGGATATTACGAGCAGGCCGAATTCGCTGAGGAGTACGGCTCGCGCCTCTGCATTGTGAAGCTCGGCTGTTGGGGACCGGTGGTCCAGTGCAACGTCGCGCAGCGCGGTTGGATGGGCGGCATTGGCGGCTGCCCCAATGTGGGAGGGATCTGCATCGGCTGCACGATGCCCGGCTTCCCCGAGAAATTCATGCCGTTCATGGATCAGCCGCCCGGCTCGCTGCTCTCCTCCAGCGCCGTTATGACCTATGGGCGGGCGATCCACGCTCTTCGCCGCTTCACGCAAGCATCGTTAAATCGCGAGCCGAGCTGGCGGAAGAAACCCAAAATTCCCGCTAGAGTTCCTCAGTGACAGGTGCCCTCGATCCCGCTGAAGCCGAACTGATCCTCACCGAGTTGGCAGGCGTTTTTCTGCAAAATGCCGGCAAGGGGGCGGCCTCGGCCGGCATCCGCTCTCCCGACGTAGAGGCCAGATATCGAGCGCTGGTTGACCAGATCCCGGCTGTCATCTTCATGGCTTATTTGGATGAGGGGATCGGAGAAGCCTACGTCAGTCCTCAAATCGAAAAGTCTCTGGGCTTCTCCCAAAGCGAGTGGCTGGAAGACCCCATTCGCTGGTATAAGCAGATCCATCCTGAGGATAAGCAGCGCTGGAGCGTTGAAGCCGCACAGATGTTCCTGTCGGGCGAACCGCTGCGTTCCGCGTATCGGGTACTAGCGCGCGACAGGCGCGTCATATGGTTCCACTGCGAAGCGAAGATGATTCGCCGAGAGGACGGGCGCCCTTGGTTCATTCACGGCGTCGGATTCGACATTACCGAACTGAAACGCGTCGAGCAGGCGCTGCAGGAGGAACGCAACGTCCTGTCGACGATTCTCGACACCGTGGGAGCCCTGGTCGTGGTGCTCGATGCGGCGGGCCGGGTGGTCCGGCTCAACCGTGCTTGCGAGCAAACAACAGGCTACTCCTTCGCAGAAATGAAGGGAGGCCAGCTCTGGGATTTGTTCATGCTGCCCGAGCAGCGGGACCTGTTCCGCAGCCTTCTCGATACCGTGCGCCGCGAATCGGCGGTCCATGATCAGGAGGCTTACTGGATCACCAAAATAGGCGATCGTCGCCTGATCAGCTGGTCATTGGTAGTATTGCCCGGAGGCCCTGCCTCGGATCGCTTCGTGATCGCGACAGGCGTGGACATCACGGATCGCAAGCTGCTGGAGCAGGCGGTTCTTGAGATCAGCAGCCGGGAGCAGCGCCGGATCGGCCAGGATCTCCATGACGGTCTGGGACAGCACCTTACCGGAATCGCCTTTCTCAGTAAAGTTCTCGAGCAGAAGCTCGGCGAGAAGTCATTGCCGGAAACCGCGGATGCGGCGAAGATCGTCAAACTTGTAAACGAAGCGATTCACAAAACCCGGGAACTGGCGCGAGGCTTGCTTCCGGTTATGTCGGATTCCAGAGGTCTGATGTCGGCGCTGCAGCACTGGGCGAGCGAAGTGGAAGATTTGTTTCAGGCCAGGTGCTGCTTCGAATGCGAAGATCCCGTGTTGGTGCACAACGCGGACACCGCCAACCACCTCTACCGCATCGCGCAGGAAGCCGTGCACAATGCGATCAAGCACGGAAAGGCGTCGTCGAATATTCGGATCACTCTGTCGGCGGGAGATGCTGGCGGCAGGTTGAGCATTCGTGACGATGGAGGCGGCATTCCCGAAGTTTCGCTTCGACACGACGGAATGGGACTGCACATCATGCGCTACCGCGCCGGGATGATCGGGGGAGTTTTGGAGCTGAAGCAAGGTGGCGATGGAACGCTGGTCACGTGCATGTTCCCGACTGGCTCGCTGGGTGCGATAGATTAGAGCAGGCACATGACCATGCCCGTTCAGGACTCCGTCGTTCCGTCCAGAAGAAGAGTGTTCATCGTAGATGACCACCCCATCGTTCGGGAAGGCTTAACGCTGCTAATTAACCGCGAACCGGATCTGTCCGTTTGCGGGGATGCCAAGGAAATGCATTCCGCGCTTCAGACCATCGCCGCTTTGAAACCGGACATTCTGATTGTGGACATCTCTCTCAATGGCCCCGACGGCCTCGATCTTTTGAAGAATATTCGCCTCAAGGATCCGATGCTGCCGATTTTGATTTTGTCGATGCATGACGAGTCAATCTACGCGGAGAGGGCATTACGTGCCGGAGCTAACGGCTACATCATGAAGCAAGAGGCAACCGAACGGGTGTTGGTTGCGCTCCGCCGAATCTTGAATCGTGAAATCTACCTGAGCGACCGAATCGCAAACAAGATGCTTCGGCAACTCGCAACCGGGCTTCCGGCCGCCGGCCGTTCTACCATCGATGATTTGTCGGATCGGGAACTGGAAGTTCTGCGGCTGATCGGGGATGGTCATGGCACGCGGCAGATTGCCGAAGGGCTTCATCTCAGCATAAAAACTGTGGAATCCTACCAGGGCCACCTTAAGGAAAAACTGGGTCTTAAGAACGCTCGCGAGTTGGTGCAATTCGCAATTGAGCGGGCTATATCTGGAAGCACCGCAAACAGAACTTAGAACCTCTTGATCTCTTCTCTGCATGCGGAGAAGAAATCAGGCTGATGTAGTACAAATAGCAGCGTGTTAGAACTATCAGGGAATCCCCGATGCACTCTTACGGAAACTTCATGATTCGCGAATTAGACAATCCCCACTTGGATTAACTTTCACTTTCGGTTTTGATGGAAGAGGCTTGCAATCAGCAATGCCAGTCCGGGAGAGGAGCCCATCAAAATGACGGAAGTCGTCCCTTACGGCCGCAAAACGCAAACCCCATCTCCAGTGTCGGAAGTCCACATTCTTTGGATGACCTCCGGCCTGAGCTGCGATGGAGATTCCGTGTCTATCACGGCAGCCATGCAGCCGAGCATCGAAGATGTCGTAATGGGAGCCATCCCAGGCCTCCCCAAGGTGCACTTACACAACCCTGTCCTCGCCTACGAAAATGGCGGCGATTTCCTGAAATTTTGGCATATGGCCGCCGAGGGCAAGCTCGAACCTTTTGTGCTTGTCGTCGAAGGCTCCATCCCGAACGAATCCATCAAGAAGGAAGGCTACTGGGCGGCATTTGGAACGGACGAAGCCACTGGACAGCCAATCACGACCAACACCTGGATCGACCGTTTAGCGCCCAAAGCTCTCGCAGTGGTCGCTGCAGGCACATGCGCGACGTACGGGGGCATCCACGCCATGGAAGGCAATCCAACGGGCTGCATGGGTCTTGCGGACTACTTGGGCTGGAAGTGGAAGTCCAAGGCGGGGCTGCCCATCGTCAATGTTCCCGGGTGTCCCGTGCAGCCCGACAACTTTATGGAGACTCTGCTTTATCTCCTCTACCAAGTTGCCGGTCTCGCCCCGATGATTCCGCTAGACGATCAACTTCGTCCAACATGGCTCTTCGGCAAGACGGTTCACGATGGCTGCGATCGAGGTTCGTATTACGAGCAGGGCGACTTCGCCGAAGAATACGGCTCGCCCAAATGCATCGTGAAACTGGGCTGCTGGGGTCCCGTGGTCAACTGCAATGTCCCCAAGCGGGGCTGGATGGCAGGTATCGGCGGGTGCCCGAACGTAGGAGGAATCTGCATCGGATGCACGATGCCGGGTTTCCCGGACAAATTCATGCCGTTCATGGATGAGCCTCCCGGCGCCAGGGTTTCCGCTGGCGTGGTGGGGGTATACGGGCGCGCCATCAGAGCGTTGCGGCAGATCACCAACAACACCGTCAACAAAGAGCCGAAGTGGCGCCATCCCGGCACACAACTTACTACTGGGTATCGCCCCAGGACTTACTAACAAGGAGCCGATTACATGAGTACGATCACTGAACCACTTGCGACAACCAGTTCGAAGAAGCGCAACCTCGTGGATATGAACTGGGACCCGATCACTCGGATCGTCGGCAGCCTGGGGATTTTCACCAAAATTGATTTCGAAAACCGGGAGGTAGCGGAGTGTCACAGCACCTCTTCAATCTTCCGCGGCTATAGCATCTTCATGAAGGGCAAGGATCCGCGCGATGCGCACTTTATCACCAGCCGAATCTGCGGGATCTGCGGCGATAATCACGCCACATGCGCCACCTATGCCCAGAACATGGCCTTTGGAGTCCGCCCGCCCAATATGGCGGAGTGGATCGTCAATCTCGGCGAAGCTGCGGAATACATGTTCGACCACAACATCTTCCAGGACAACCTGGTC
>JANXQZ010001221.1 GCA_025353235.1 Bryobacterales bacterium | reverse complement strand
CCTTTCGTCCCTCCACCACCAAGTTCCCGTTTGGAAGAACGCTGATCACTTCAGCGGTTAACGTAGTTGTCAGGACACTATCGCGGCTAGTGGTCCCCTGCCCCTGCACCTGGGTTTGGCCAGACACGTTAGCGAGGCTAGCCAACATCCCGGTCACCTTCGTCGGCCCTGCCAGGGAGTTGATCGTAGCCTTCGCCGTTGATTTTCGATTCGTGTCGGTCGCACCCTTCGATAGGGCGGACGCCTTATCCGCGACGACAATGTACACCAGATCATAAGCTTGACTGGCCCGCAGGTCCCGGAGCCCTTCCGCCAGCCTGCCTCCTCCGACGTAAATGGAGCCTGGTGAGACTGTGGCCGTTTGGCGAACGGTCTTGTTGACATCGGCAATATACTGTTCCAGAGTGGGTGGCGGATCTTTCTTGGTTCCCGGCTTCTTGGCGTACATAGAGAAAGCAAGAATGTTGCCGATAAGAATAGTAATGATGGGTCGCATGTTAATGTGTTTGAGAAATTTGGGCTTGAACTCTGTTCTTTTCAATTACAATGGCGCGGAAGGTGCGGCCGTTTGCAGGATTCAGGATGAGCACGGTGTCGCCTTTTCGCCCTGACGCCTGCGCTTTAGCATCAAAGCTGATATCGGCTTGGCCGCTAATGGCGTCCACATGCACCGTGTCTCCCGCGAGAACTTCCTTTACTTCTTCCAGCGCGGCAGCGGGGATTGGTTGTCCAGCGGCGATGTCTCGCTTTAGCTTTCGCCCGGCCGCTTGACCAAGCTCGCTAAAGAGGCCGCTGGTGAAGGGAGAAACTTTCACTGCCCGCAGTTCAACTTGCTCGGGCTTAATAGTCTGGCCTTTCGATAACGGCTCCAGTGCTATAACCACCGTCGCTTCCGCCGTCACCTTAACCTTTGCCCAAACCGGAAACGAACGCCCCGATTCACTCATCAGCCGTCCTCGCCACATAAAGGGTGCATCAGGCGTGCCTGCCGGCGGATGGGCGGCTCCGTTCATGGAAAAATCAAGTTTGCCCACGGGAAGGGGAGAACGGCTGAAGTCGAGAACCTCCGCATGTGCGCCGCTGGTCTGCAGTGCCGCCGTAACAGCGCTCTGAAACTCCTCGGCCCCGATCCCGCTCGTTATCTGTTCGAAGCAAGGAGCCCCGACTTTGATCAAGTCCACACTTACGCCAAACCGTTTGGCAATCCGTCCGAGCTCACCGAGCGATATGGTGCGCTGCGCTCCCGGGCCAGGAGCATAACCGACCACCTGGGCAGGATCAACCGATCCAAACTCCGGAATGGCGCTCGAGAGGTCCCGTGCCAAGATGCGGTCACCCGACACTTGGATACACGCCGCATGCAGGAAAGCGCAACTGAACAATAGAATGGTTAACTTCATGGCGTTACGTTGTTGACTTGCTGGTACATCTCATCGGCGGCTTTAACAACTTTGGAGTTGGCCTCGTAAGCTCTTTGGCTAACAATCATGTTGATAAATTCTTCGACGATACTCACATTGGAGCCTTCCACGTAGCCTTGCATCAATGAGCCCAGCCCCTCTTGACCGCCCGGGTTGCCCACCGTGGGATCGCCCGACGCGTCCGTTTGAGTGAACAGACTCTTGCCGACGCTGTTAAGGCCGGCCGGATTCGCAAAATTCGCCAGCTGAATCTGACCCGCCACCTGCGATGCCGTTTGCCCCGGCAAGGTGTAGCTAACCGTTCCGTCTGCAGCGACGGTGATGCTCTGCGCGGTCCCGGGAATCGTGATTTGAGGCTCGATCGGATCTCCATCGCTGGTGACCATGTTTCCGTCCCGATCCAACTGGAAACCGCCCGCACGCGAATAAGCGGTTTCTCCGGTCGGCCTGCGAACCTGAAAGAACCCTTTGCCTTGGATCACGAGATCGAGCGGATTGTCAGTTTGTTGGAAGTTCCCCTGAGAAAAGATAATCTCGTTAGCTGCGGGACGGGTGCCCAGACCGATCTGCAGCCCGCTGGGAATTACGGTTTGGGAACCCGCCGCCGCGCCAGGCTGAATGAAGTTCTGATACAGCAAATCCTGGAACTGCATTCGACGCATCTTGAACCCGTTCGTGTTCGCGTTGGCCAAATTGTGGGCGATGCTGTCCACATTCATCTGCTGAGCTGTCATGCCGCTCGCCGCACTATATAAAGCTCTAATCATATTTTCCTCTCAATTCGGTTTTGCATTCAGACCCTCGCGACATCTTCAATCGCTTTCTTGTTCATATCGCTTCCAACCGTCATCGCGCGTTGCAGTATTTCGAATTGCCGCATCACCGTAACAAGCCGGACAGCCGACTCGGCGGGCTGGTAATTCGCCGCCTCCAGCTTTCCCTGTTGAAGTTCAGCTTGCGCGGCGGGCGTCGGTTTGATGTCCGTAACCGACAGCTGGAAATAATTCTGCCCGTGCTTAGCAAGGGCATGCACGTCGGGAAAGTCCACCAGATCGACATGAGCAATATCCAGGCCCTCCTGGCGCACCATGCCATCCGATCCGATCTCGATCGGCTTGGTAGTGTCCACATGGATGGCTTTACCGTCCTGCCCGCGTAGCGCGTACCCTTCTGATGTTTGGATATTCCCGTCGGGCGAAAGCTTGAAACTTCCATCGCGCGTGAACAGAGTGCCGCCAGGCGAGTTGACCGCGAAGAAGCCTTTGCCAGCGATCGCCAAATCCAAAGGATTGTCAGTGGTGCTCAGTGCGCCTTGCGCGAAGTCCGTCCAATGCTTTTGGACCACGGGTTCACTCATCAGATTTGAACCGGCGGGGGCGTCGGCGTCAGCCGATATATAAAGGTTGTAGAACTCACGATCCGCCTTGAATCCGGGAGCCGATGAGTTCGCCATATTGTTGGCCAGTAAATCCAGGCTCTCCATTCGAGAACGCATTCCGCTTGCCGCAGCCATTGTAAGTGGGTCCATATGCTTTGCCCGATGAATTGCAATTTGCGGCCCGTTCAATATTTAAGGTGAATATTCCAGAATTAATGCCGAAAAGATAATAATGGAACAGCAAGAGATGACAAAATTGTGCCAAATCGGGATGGGTGCCAATTTGGTATCGCGAGAAACGGGACTAAGTCCATAAAAATGGGCGTTTAGGGATTGGCGATCAATCTGCATTTGTCGGATGCGTGAACGTCGCCAGCATACCGATCGCAACAACTCCTCCGAAAGTAGCCGCGCTGCACAAGCCAGCGGCGGATCCGCCTGCAGACCAGCCTGTGGTGAACTTCAATGCGCTTCTTAGTTTATTAATTGGGGACACGAGTCAAGAAGATCAGAATCTTAAGGAACAAGACGCGTCTCCACATCAGTCCCCAGGCGCAACGAATCGGAAAGAAGACGGCATTAAGAAGGAGGATTCCCTCCCGGTCTTATCGTCAACGCTGCTCTCCCTGGGACACAGTCCGCAGTTGTCGCCGTTGCCCCAACCACGCCCTGGCGACAATGCACCAAAACTCGATGGGGCTCTCAATGGCGCCAACGCACCCACGGCTCCGCTCATGCAGGTTCAGGCGCTTGAAGGCATACCGAACCCTGCAAACGACAAGAGACTTGAACCCGCGGCTGGCAACAGCGTCTCGAAGGAAGATCTCGGGCCATCGGTTGCGAAGACATCCACTGCCCCAAGTACCGCACCCATCGCCTTCGCGGCACACCTGACCGAAACTCGAGGCTCGAACGACAAGCAGAACCTCCCTGTCTCAAGTGGCAAAGACACCGTCGCGGCACCAAGCCATAGCCAACGCACCACGCCCATTGCGCCCGTTCAGAATTCCAAAAATCCCGACCAGAACCCGAATCTGAATCAGCCCAAGGAAAAACCCCCGCCGTCAGCCAAACCCACGGAGATCCATAAAGATGGATCGGCAACTCCGTCCGACCCGGCCCCGCCCGCCAACTTGGCCGCCCCGAGCAGCCCAGACGTGTCAAATACCAGTCGGCAAACTCCCAAAACCACTGCCCCATCGTCAGCAGCCGCCGAATCCGCGCAAGTGGAATCGAAAAGTGATACAAATCTCAAGCTCCGCCCACAACCAGCTAGAGAGATCTCGTTGCGGCTTCCAGGCGCCGACGCGGGGGGTGTCGATTTAAGGATCACGGAAAAAGCGGGAAAGGTGCAAGTCACGGTTCGGACAGACGATGAAGCCCTATCGCATTCGTTGAGGTCCGACCTTGGCGAGTTGGTGGGGCGACTGGAAAAAAAGGGTTTCACGACTGAGACTTGGGTGCCCGGAGATAAAGCCGGCGAGCACCTCACAACCACCGAATCCGCAGGCGCGCAGTCCGATCCGGGCAAGCAGCATTCCGGCGACGGCTCAGAGCAAGGTGGCGGCTCTCGCCACCAGGGGCAGAACAGGCGTCCCCAGTGGATGAACGATCCTGAAACGAATTTTACCGTTGAAGAACAAGGAGAAATCGATTGACACCCAGTATAGGAAGTTTAATGTCGGCGACGCCCACCGCCAACCAGCCGGCGGCGTCCCTGAAGTCCCCCCAAGACGCTCTTGCCAATGAGAGCACCTTCTTGAAGCTGCTTGTAACGCAACTTAAGAATCAGGACCCGTCGAATCCCCAGGACGGAACGCAGTTTGTGGCCCAGTTGGCGCAATTTAGCGGACTCGAACAGCAACTCCAGATGCGGCAGGACTTGGACTCCATCAAGCAGACGCTCCAACCTAGCGCGGCACCGCCTGCGATAAAGCCATAGAGGACTCTCATGTTTACATCTTTTTCCACGGCGCTATCCGCGCTCAACGCCAATTCCACCGCCATTGACGTGGTCGGTAATAATTTGGCGAATATGAATACAACCGGTTATAAAACGAATGTGGTCTCGTTCCACGATCTGGTGAGTCAATCTCTCGGGTCAGGCGTAGGCGGGACGCAAGTTGGCTCCGGAGTAGGCCGGCCGACCACGCTTCGGCAATTCTCGCAAGGAGCGCTGCAGACTACTTCGGGTCCGCTCGATGCGGCCATCCAGGGCGACGGCTTCTTCATGGTGCAGACTCCGAATGGCTCGAATCAGTTTACCCGGGCAGGAAACTTTCAGGTCAGTCGCGACGGACTCCTGATAACAGCCACTGGAGAAAAGGTGCAGGGCTGGAGCCAAGTTGGAGGAGTTCTCAACACCAACGTTCCACCAGCCAATATGGCCGTCCCGGTGGGCAGCATCAGCGCCCCGATCGCGACGAAATCCATGTCATTCGACATGAATCTGGACGCCTCGGCCGCAGCAGGTTCAGTGAAGGGAACGTTCTCGACCTCCATCCAACTCTATGATTCGTTGGGGGAATCCCATATCGCTACGGCAACCTTCACAAAAAACGCCACCACAGCGGGACAGTGGGACTATTCCATCTCAGTTCCCGACGCGGACCTGAAAAATCCATTCACCCCCGTGACCGGTAGCCTGACCTTCGACGCCAATGGAAAACTGGCCACCCCTGCCGCGACTGATCCCGCTCCTCAGATCGCCATCCAAGGATTCGCCGACGGGGCCTCGGACACCACCATCAGTTGGAATCTTTACAACGGCCCGAGTGCCCGCATCAGTCAGTTCGCTCAGCCATCGGTTGTTACCGCTGTAGCGCAGGACGGCATGGCGGCGGCACAACTGATTCGGGTCGGAATTGGCGACAACGGCAAGGTGCTCGCGGAATATTCAAACGGGCAACAGCAAGTGGTCGGCCAGCTTGCGATGGCTCTCGTCCGCAATCCGGCTTCCCTGCTCGCCGTGGGCAACAACAACTATCAGGTGAGCGGCGAGACTGCGGTTCCCGCCGTAGGAGCGCCAGGAACAGGAGGACTAGGCACGATTTCCGGAGGTTCTCTTGAATCCTCGACGGTCGACATCGCCAGGGAATTCACAAATCTGATCGTGTTCCAACGCGGATATCAAGCCAACTCGAAGGTGATCACAACAGTTGACCAGCTTAGCCAGGAAACGATTGCGCTCAAAACCTAAACGATGACGCCCACCGAAGAGATCGCCCATCTCGCCGATGTTCCCATCGACGTGGAGGTGGAACTCGGACGCAAGATCATGACGATTGCCGAAATTTTGACTCTCGACGCGGACAGCATTATTCGCATGCCCCGCTCGGCTGGCGAGAACATCGACATTTTCATTGGCGGTAGCTTGGTCGGCTACGGCGAGATCGTGATTATCGAAGACGCAGTGGGGGTCCGAATTACGGACTTCAATCAGGAAGAATGACGGACATAACTCGGGAATCATTCGGGATCACGCTGGTCTTTTTGGGGCTGTGGGCCACGCTTTGGTGGCTGAAGCGGCGAGGGTTTGCCAGCCTGGGAACGCGGCTGAAATATTCGGATCAGAAGCGGGAAATGGAGATGATTGAACGCTTGGCATTGACGCCTCAACACTCGGTTCAACTGGTTCGCGTGCAGAACCGCCTGATCTTGCTCGGGTTGCATCCAACCGGGCTGACCGTGCTCAGTGAACTAGGCATGCCGGACCCTAAGACTCGGGAGAGCGCCCCTAAATGAGATACGCAATCAAGTTTTCCGCCCTACTCGCGTTTGCTGCACCGCTGGGCGCTGATAACCCGCTTGGACTATCCCTTAACAACGCCAAGGGCACCTCGTCTCTTGGAGTGCCGCTTCAAATCGTCGCTGTTCTCACCCTGATGACGCTGCTGCCCGCCATCGTGATGTCCGTGACGCCCTTTCTTCGGATCACGATCGTCCTGCATTTCTTGAGACAGGCCCTTGGAACGCAGGGCACCCCCTCAAACCAGGTGCTGATCGGGCTGGCGCTTTTCCTGACCATACTGATCATGCAGCCCGTCACCTCCGAGATGTATTCAAAGGGCTGGGAACCGCTTGAAAAAGGCGACCTAACCACGAGCCAGGCGTTTGAGTCTGGCACGCAGCCGCTCAAGACATTCCTGGTGCGCTATGTGCGCGAGAAAGATGTCCGGCTTTTCCTCGAAATTTCTCACACGGCCGCGCCTGCTCGCCCTTCTGACCTCGGTTTGGCCGTGCTGGTGCCCGCCTACGTTCTATCTGAGCTAAAGACCGGGTTTCAAATTGGAGCGGTGCTGTTCCTGCCCTTCCTGGTGATCGATCTGGTGGTCGCGTCAGTTACTCTGTCGATCGGAATGGTTCAGCTTCCGCCAGTTATGCTCTCTGCCCCGTTCAAAATCCTGCTGTTTGTGCTGGTTGATGGATGGAACCTGGTTGTCGGATCCCTGGTCCGGAGCTTTTACCAAACATGAATTCGGCGCTGGCTATCGAGGTATTCCGGCAGGCGCTTTGGACCACGTTTTGGCTCAGCCTGCCGCTGCTCTCGATTGGTCTCGTGGTGGGTGTGGTTGTGAGCCTGCTGCAGGTGGTCACGTCCATCCAGGATTCCAGCTTCGGCGCAGTTCCTCGCTTGGCCGCGTTTCTGTTTGGACTGCTCTTCCTGTTGCCTTGGATGACGGCAAAGCTGGTCTCCTACACGACCGCGTTGTTCGGAGACTTCAGCCGTTATGCCCGGTGAAATCTCAGTCCCGCTGCCGACTCTTTTCGGTTTCTTGCTCGTGTTGGTTCGCGTCTCAGGCGTAATCATATTCGTGCCAATTCCAGGCATGCAGGGATTGTCCGAAGCCGCGCGAGTTTTCCTGGCGTTGGGTCTGACTATCACGCTTATGCCGGCTTGGCCCCAACTTCCAGTGGCAGAGCTGTCGATGGCGCGCCTTCCGGCCTGGATCGGTGCCGAGTTTGCGTTCGGCTTGCTGATTGGAGTCGCCCTTTCCCTCCTTCTGGAAGGGTTGCAGTTAGCCGCGCAGATGGTGGGCCTGCAGGCGGGATACTCGTTTGCATCTACGATCGATCCGACGACTCAAGCCGATGTCGCCGTCTTGCAGATAATCACTCAGCTTTTCGCGGGGTTCCTTTTCTTCGCGCTCGGACTGGACCGCGAGGTCGTCCGTGTGCTCGCGATGAGCCTGGATCACATCCCGGCGGTTGCCCTTATGACGCGCCAGCCAGTGATGGACGCCGTCGTCCGGCTCGGTTCTCAGATCTTCATCAGCGGACTCCGCCTCGCCATGCCAGTCTTGGCCCTATTGATCCTCATGGACTTGTCTTTCGCCATCATGGGCAAGGTTCATTCTCAATTCCAGATCATGTCTCTATCGTTCGCGGCCAAGATGTTGGCCGGAATGGCGCTGTTTGCGATCACGCTGGCTGCTTTCCCGAGAATTTTACAGAGCGCCGCCACTCATACATTTGAGGTCTTGGTCCCGTTGCTTGGAAGATAGATGTCAGATCAAGGCCAACGCACTGAAAAGCCGACGAAACGGCGACTGGATAAGTCGCGCAAGGAGGGACGCTTCCCGGTCAGCCGCGAATTCGTCTCAGCATTGCAATTCCTTGCGTTCGTATGGCTCTTCGTGACCTGGAGCGGCCACTTCGTGGATCGAAGCCGAGAGTTTACCAGGGCCGTATTCCTCCAGGCATTTCACACCGAGGTGAACCGCTCCAGTCTCGTGCGCCTGTACAGGGAAGCGTTGTTCAGCATCTTCGTCCCGCTTTTCCTGGCGGGTACTTGCCTGATGGCTATCACCCTCGCCTCGCAGCTGGGCACGACGCAGTTTGGCTTTTCGGCGCAAAAGCTCATCCCGCAATTTAGCCGGCTGAATCCGCTGCAAAAAATCCGCGAAGTGCCCAAGCAGAATCTCGCCTCGCTAGGTCAGGCTATTTTGCTTCTGCCTATCTTTGGCTATGCCGTCTACCGAGTTGCGTCTGACAGCCTGCTTTCCTATTTGTCTCTTCCGGGACTCTCCATCCTTCCAGCCTTCCAACTGATCGCGGAATCGTATCGCACTCTCTTGTGGAAAGCCGCTTACATTCTGTGTTTCCTCGGCTTCATCGATTTGGTCCG
>JANXQZ010001172.1 GCA_025353235.1 Bryobacterales bacterium | reverse complement strand
GGACAAGTGTACGAGCGAATGGCCCTCATGCTGACTTCGTTGAACATCAAGTCGGCATTCCTGAATCAGCCCATTGAAGTCGACCGGTTGCGGGGGCAGTTTCAGAGCGCTATGGGACTCGGAGAGGCTCGACCGCAGTTGCTGGTTCGCTTCGGCTATGCGGCTCTCATGCCGCGCTCGTTGCGCCGTCCGGCGGAGCGAGTTCTCGAGCGACCCGGGCTCATCAAGAATTAAATACGTCCCGTACACTGGCACCTGCCCATCGGGTTCCGCTGCGCTACCGGCCTTCGCTCGAAGGCGGCACAACTCCCTTCAAGCGCATGTAGACGGCAATGTATCCATACTCTTCGTTATCGTGCGTCGTGTTGGCAATCAGCGCTCCCAACCGCGAGCGTTGTCCGTTTCGGAACTTCACCATTTCCATGGCGTTTGCATCGGTGAGGGCATCGAAAGCAGCATCGCATTCGGCAATGGATTCCTTGAGGGCGGCAACCAAGTCGGCCTTGGCGGTCTTGGTTCCTGCGGTCCCTTGCTTCGTCTCGCCTTTGGATGTAGAACAGCTTCGTGTCTGTGAATCGGCTATGTGAGCGATGAGCGCGCCAAAGGTGCGGACGTCAGGCGTGGCTTTATAGTCGTAGCCTTCTTGCGTCACCTTCTCGGCAGCTTTTAAAAGGTTGGTCTTGATGGCGGTGTAGCTCTGTTTGGATTCAGCGATAAGAGGGTTGGAGCCCTCGGCGTGAAGGGCGAGAGCGCATGCGAACGCGGCGGCGGTCAATCTGGAGAAATGGTTCATCCTGCTATTCTCCCTCAACTCGTCGCTTGGCCACCGACTTTAACGTCAGTCCTGAGCACGCGGTATCATGCGAATTCAACCCCTCCCAAATGGCTCGTTGGCGCAAACTGGCAATACAGGTCTGGAAGGAAGCCGAGGAAGACGACATCTTCGGCCTTTCCGCTCAACTCTCGTATTATTTCCTGCTGGCCGTCTTCCCGTTCCTCCTATTCCTGACGACCCTGCTCGGGTTTCTCGCCCACACCGGAACCGAAATTTACGACAATCTCATCTCGTACGCCCGGCAGATGCTGCCGTACTCCGCATTTCAACTCGTGACCGACACGTTGAAACAAGTGCAAGCGGGAGCAGGCGGGGGCAAGCTCAGCGTGGGAATACTGGCGACGCTTTGGGCCGCGGCTAGCGGGATGTCCGCCATGATCGACGGCCTCAATCGAGCGTACGAGGTGAAGGAGACCCGCCCCTGGTGGAAAACCAAGCTAATCGCTCTCGGGCTTACAATTGCGCTTTCCGGATTCTTGATCATAGCCACGGTGCTGGTTCTCTCGGGCAGCCGAATCGCCGAATTCATCGCCGGATATTTTGGGTTTCAAACTCTTTTTACCGCTACCTGGAAGCTCGCCCAATGGCCTGTCGCGCTCGTGTTTTTGCTCGTTGCATTCGCACTGCTGTACCGTTACGCGCCATCAAAGAGGCAGACGGGATGGGGTCGGGTAATCCCAGGCGCAATCGTCGGCATGCTGCTGTGGCTATGCGTCTCTTTGCTGTTTAGGCTGTACCTGCACTACTTCAACTCATATAATGCGACCTACGGATCTTTGGGCGCCGTGATCGTTCTGCTCCTGTGGTTTTATCTTTCAGGCGCGGCCATCATCCTCGGGGCCGAAGTGAATACCGAACTCGCGAAGGGGATTCGACACTAATGCAAATCGACCAAATTCAAGCAGCTCTGCGCGAAGAAAAGCTGGACGGATGGCTTTTCTTCGATCATCATAATCGCGACCCGCTGGCCTACAAGGTTCTGGGCTTAGCCACTGTTCGCACGCCAACTCGACGCTGGTATTATTTAATCCCGGCCGCAGGCGAGCCCAAAGCTCTGGTGCATCGAATCGAGTCCGGCATGCTGGACGCCCTGCCCGGCGAGAAGCAAATCTACTCGGGTTGGAACACCCAAGTCGGCGGACTAAAAACCATGCTGGCCGGCTGCTGGCGCATCGCTATGCAGTATTCCCCCCTGTGCGCGATCCCCTACGTGGCGATGGTGGACGGCGGGACTTTGGAACTGGTGCGCCAGGCGGGCCCTGAGATCGTGAGTTCGGCCAATTTAGTCCAATTGTTCGAGGCGCGCTGGACGGCTGCTCAGCTCGAGACGCATCTGGAAGCAGGGCGGCGCGTCGACCGCATACGGGCGGCTGCGTTCCGGCATATTGGCGACGCGCTGCGCGCGGGTCAGGACATCACGGAGTGGCAGGTGAATCGCTTCATCCGATCTGAATTCGATCGAGCCAGCCTGTTCACTGACCACGGCCCGATCGTGGCCGTTAACGCGCACATGTCCGATCCGCACTACGAGCCGCAAGTCCAGCGCAGCGCGCCCATTCGAAAGGGAGATCCGGTGCTGATCGATATGTGGGCGAAGCTCGATCAGCCTGGGGCCGTTTACTACGACATCACCTGGACCGGGTATTGCGGATCGGATATTCCTGAGAGAGTGCGGGAGGTGTTTGCCGTGGTAGCCGGCGCTCGCGACCAAGCCGTCGCGCGGGTGAAGGCCGCTATGACAGGAGCCGAACCTCTGTGCGGTTTTCAGGTCGACGATGCCGCGCGCGGCTACATAACGGATCGAGGCTTCGGTGAGTTCTTCGTTCATCGAACCGGACATTCCATCGGCGAGGAGGTGCATGGCACTGGGGCCAACATGGATAATTTGGAGACCCACGACGAGCGCAGCATTATTCCGCGCACCTGCTTCTCCGTGGAGCCTGGAGTGTACCTGCCAGAGTTCGGCATCCGCTCCGAAGTGAACGTCTATGTGGATACAAACGAGGCCCGCGTGACCGGCGAAGTGCAAAACGAACTGGTTTCCATCCTATGAGCTAACGCTCTTGTAGACCTCGCGTTTTGACAGCCCTCGTCGGCGCGCCACCTGCTTCAGGGCATCCATGCGCGGAACGCCACTCTGGATCAGCGACGCAACTTCCTCGTCGATGGTGGTTGTTTGCGCTTGGGGAGCGTCGGACTTGCCCAAGAGGACTGTGAACTCGCCCTTCACCGCAGGGCGCGTCTCGAGCGCCGTCCGCAATGCTGTCGCGGTGCCTGCTAGAAACTCTTCGTGGATCTTGGTCAACTCGCGGCCAAGCACGATCGGGGCGTCTCCGAGCACGTCCGCCATGTCGGCCAGCGCATCCTCGATGCGATGCGGCGTTTCGTAAAAAACCACGGTCATCCCGAGTGCCCTCGCCTCTTCCAGGGCTTTTCTGCGCTGCCCGGATTTTGGCGGGAGAAAACCGAGGAAGGCGAATGAGTCGGTTGGAAGGCCCGCCGCGCTCAAGGCGGTAATCACCGCTGACGGTCCTGGAATTGGGACCACGCGGATGCCGCGTTCTCGAGCTTCTCGCACCACGCGAAAGCCGGGGTCGGCAATCAGGGGAGTGCCGGCGTCGGAAACCATCGCGATGTTTTCGCCTGCTTCGAGTGCCCTGACGAGGTCCTCCGAACGGGCTTGCTCATTGTGTTCGTGATAGCTGACCGTCGGCTTGGAAATGCCGTAATGGTCTAGCAGTTTACGAGTCTGGCGCGTGTCTTCGCAGGCAATTCGATCCACTTCGCGAAGCACCCGCACCGCCCGAAACGTAATGTCCTCCAGGTTACCTATGGGGGTGGCGACGATATAGAGTATTCCAGTCATGGAAAGGGACGGGTTGAGTTGCAGCCTACAGCCAGACTACGATAAAAGCGTTGGCCATTCACACGAACGTTTCAAAAGTAAGGCCGGGCGCATACCTTTGGGAGCCGCCGGAAGCTCCCCTGGCGATCTACATCAGCCTCGATGTAGTGGACCGCCTGCTTCAGGATGTAATGCGGGGCTTTGGAGCCGTGCCGAAGCGCGGCGCGGAAGTAGGCGGTATTCTGCTAGGCAAAGCAACGGAAGGAGATCGCCTCACCATCGAAATCGACGAATACGAGATGATTCCGATCGAGTACAAGCGGGGGCCCTCGTACCTTCTGTCCGACGCCGATCTCAAAGCTTTCGAAGAGACTTACGGACGCCTTCGGCACGGCTTTAAAGCTGGCTTCCACCCGATCGGCATGTTCCGAAGCCACACCCGCGATGCCGTTGGCCTCTCCCAAGATGACCTCGATCTGATGGCGAAATTCTTCCCTGAGGCTGACAAGGTTGTGTTGCTGATCCGCCCGTACGCGACAAAAGTGAGCACGGCAGGCTTCTATTTTCGCCAGGGCGGCGAGTTCGCCAAAGGGCCTCCGGCGGGAGAGTTTTCGTTCCGTCGAAAAGAGCTAGCGGGAGTCGACGACGCCCAGCCCTCGCCTGCGAGCCGAGGGCAGGGAAGTGTTGACCGGCCAATTCACATCATTCGCGGCGAGTTGCCTGCCCCGCGTGAGCCGCAGCCGCAGCTGGAACCGGACGGGATTGGGGAGACTCCTGAGATCAACCCTCAGCAAGACTCGAAGAGCAGTTGGGTGTGGCTGCCGCTCTCCTTCATCTTTCTGGTGCTGGGTGTGCTGCTGGGATATCAGGCTGCCGTGACGCTTCGGCCACAGCAAAGCGCCACCCCGGGGGATCCGTACACGTTGGGACTTTCCATCACGAAGGACGGCGACAATTTGAATGTGCGCTGGGATCGGCAGGCTCAAGCGATCCGGTCGGCTAAGAGCGGGTTGCTGGTAATCGAGGACGGGCCGTACAGCAAGACTGTCGGATTAGACGCCAGTCAGCTGCGCACCGGCAGCGTTGTTTATCGCCATAGCTCCAGCGGCGTCAAGTTTCGGTTCGAGCTATCGATTGGCGGTCATGCGACAGTGTCCGAAAAGCAGGAGTGGAAGCAGTAGAGCTTCTGAATGTGGATGAGTGATCTCTCATTGGCCGCAGAGCAGGAACAGAATCGAAAGCGTCACAACTAGCCCCCCGAACTGCAGTAGAACTTGGGTATCTTGTTCCTCGGCATAATCTTTGCTGAACATGCGATACAGCGCGCCCATACTGATGAAGAGCAGCATCGATTCTTCGGTGATGGCCCACATGACGAGTGCAGTGGCGAGCACGTAGCCGCGATGCTGCCGGGTAAGCGCGCGGAATCCACGGCCGCCGTCAAGCTGCCAAATCGGGATCAGGTTGAATAGATTGATCCACGCGCCAGTGCGTGCGATGGCAAACCAGATCGGCAAGCCGGTGAGCAGGCCCGCTCCCCAGGCGAACAGCGCCGCACCAAGGCCCCAGATTGGCCCGGCTAGTCCGGTGCGTGCATCCTGTCCTGGATTGGCTGGATACGCTTTCAGCCGGATCAGCGCTCCGAATCCCGGAATAAACATCGGCGCGGTGGCAGCGATCCCGTACTTGCGCAGCTGAACTACGTGGCCCATCTCATGAACGTAGATGGAAAGGATAAGTCCCAG
>JANXQZ010001134.1 GCA_025353235.1 Bryobacterales bacterium | reverse complement strand
CAAGGCGGCGACCGTCTTGGGCCCTGCACCCATGCTCTGCATATCCTCAATGGTCTTGTCGTCAAGCTTGTTGGTCAGCTTGACGTGCTTGAGGTATTCGGCAACCTGCCTGTCCGGCGTCTTCATGCTGACCGAAGACTTGATGAACTGCCCCAATTGCTCAACGGATATTTTCATATCCGAAGAGGCGGCCAGGGAGGTTAGGGCAGCAAGGAAGAACAGAAGGATCTTATGCATGGTTCAACTTTCCGGTCATTTCATAAATAGACGGCGGCGCCGCGCATTCTGTTGCGGGGTCGCTACCACTGCAATCTTGTTGATGGCGTCCAAAGCCACTGGCGCCATGATCCGATAGCCGGTGCTGTTGGGGTGCAGCCCATCGTCCGCCAAATCCGCCTTTAGGCGTCCCGCTGCATCCACCATTTCAGAATAATAGTCCAGAAAGATGTAGTTATGCTGCACGCAGAACGCTTGCATCCAGTTGTTCACAGCGCGGATCAGCTCGGGGGAACGCTGACGCGTCATCTCGTAGGCCAGGTTTACATCCTTGTGATAATCGCTGACGGGAAGCACCGTCGAGAAGATCACCCGGATCTTGTGGTGGTCGGCCAGTTCGGCGATCATCATCAGATTCTGCTCGATGGTGGAAACCGGAATGCCTCGGGCCAGGTCGTTCGTGCCTGCCAGGATGATTACGGCCGATGGCTGCAGATCCGTTACGTCCTGCTTCATGCGCCCGAGCATCTGACCCGTGGTCTGGCCGCCAATCCCCCGGTTCACGAAATCCCGATCGGGGAAATACTCGTTCAGCCGCCAGGCGTCGGTGATGGAATCGCCGAAAAACACAACGCGCGGTTTGGATGGCTGAGGCGGGCCGATGCGGGAATCGAGTTCGGCGTAGCGCGACAGATTATCCGGGTCAGGGCTGCGCAGTTGTCGATCTTTCTGTTCGATCAGCGCTCGGAAGTGAGCTTCCATTTGGGAGACGGAATCGCGCAGTTCGTTGAACTGTTTCTGGCCGGCCTCTGCAAATGGATAGGGCTTGGGAACGGCGTCCGAGAGAGTCAGGTAAGCCCGCACGTTGTTCAAGATTGCGTACTGGCAGGCCGCGTTTCCGGTATTGAG
>JANXQZ010001101.1 GCA_025353235.1 Bryobacterales bacterium | reverse complement strand
AGATCGCATCCACTGCTTCTATGCACCGCTCATGATCTTCATCGCTGCCCGTTGAGATCCGAACGCAAGCGGGCAGTCCGAAGCTTTTGAGCGGCCGGACAATGATGCCTTGCTGAAGCAGTTCTTGCGTGAATTGCGTAGCTGGTTCCTCGCCAGGGAGAACGATCATCACAAAGTTTGCCTCGGAAGGAACCGCGTGATAGCCAAGTTCTCTCAGCGAGGCGGTCAAAAACTGAATGCCCCGGGCGTTGATTTCCAGCGATCGATGCAGAAACGCCTTATCCGCGAGCGCTCCTATGCCCGCCGCCTGAGCCAGAGAACCCGGCTCGAAGGGCAGCTTGACCTTGAGCAAATTCGAGATCAGATCTTCATGCGCGAACCCGTAGCCGATGCGCGCGCCTGCCAGTCCGTACACTTTCGAGAAGGTTCTCAAGGTGATTACGTTGTCGTAGCGGTAGTGCATGGAGTCGGGATAACGGGGATTGTCCTTGGCGTATTCGAAGTACGCCTCGTCGAGGATGATGAGCACGCGCTCTGGAACGTGCTTGTAGAACGCGTCGAACTCGGCCCGGGTGAAGATGGTGCCCGTGGGATTATTCGGATTGGCGAGGTAAATAATTTTTGTATTCTCGTTGATCTCGCTGGCCAGGGCTGGCAGGTCATAGTGCCAGTCGCGATAAGGCACTGTGCGGTACCGGACTCCGCGCGATTTCGCGAGCACCTGAAAACCAATGAAGGCAGCCTCGGTGGTCAGCACCTCGTCTTCGTCGCACAGGAAGGCCCTGATAATGTTGGACATGATGCCTTCCGAGCCGCTTCCCGCGATCACGTTTTCCACTTTGAGGTCGAATTCGCGAGCCAGAACGCGGCGCAGATCGAGGCCACCGTTCGGGTAGACGTTTAGGCTGTCGACACAGCCCCGCATGCGTTCCAGGGCGAGGGGGGAGGGGCCGAGAGGATTCTCGTTGGAGGCCAACTTGTAGACTCTAGTTAGCCCGTAGGCCCGCTGAACTTCTTCGACGGTGCGGCCCGCCTCGTATGGGCGGAGGTTCGCGATATACGGGGGAACGAGGGCCATTGATTTAGTGTAAGCCGATCAGCGGTAAGCTGGGACCTGAGCCTCAAGTTTCATCCTGCCATTGAGCACTGGTTCCGGGACGCGTTTTCGGTTTTCACGGACATACAGACCAGGGCGCTTCCCTATACGCTTGCGCGCAAGAACACTTTAATCTTGGCGCCTACGGGCAGCGGGAAGACTCTCGCTGCTTTCCTATCAGTCCTGTCACACCTGGCCTTTGAAGCCGAATCCGGGAAGTTGCCGAATGCAGTGAGAGCTTTGTACGTCTCGCCGCTGAAAGCGTTAGGGCGCGATATGCAGCGTAATCTGGAAGGCCCTTTATCCGTGCTACCTGCCGTTCGCATGGGTGTTCGAACCGGGGACACGGATCAGACATCAAGGGGTCAGCAACAACGGAAGCGTCCGCATTTGCTCATCACCACGCCCGAGAGTCTTAGCTCTCTTCTCTCGCAAAGCGGCTGGCGGGATGGCGGATTCGATGTTACCACCGTGATCGTAGATGAGATCCACTCATTCGCGGAGGGCAAGCGGGGGGCTTTGCTCGCGCTTGCGCTGGAGCGCTTAGAGAGCAGATCAACCGCAGCGCTGCAGCGGATCGGAGTGTCAGCCACTGCCTGGCCGATTGAGGCGATCACGCATCTTCTGTGCGGTGATCGCCCGTGCTCAGTAGCCAAAGTCGATCTGCGGCGAGCGCACACGTTGGAGATTGCGACGCCAGCTCCCGATTTATGGCTGCCCCCAGCCGGATACAACCCGTTCCGGGTGGCTCAGCCCGTAGCGGATCTGGTTGCCAAAGCGCGGTGCACGCTGGTATTCACGGCGACTCGCTCGGCGGCGGAGCGACTTGGGCTGGCCCTGAAGCTCCTGCTGCCCGAATGGGACGAGAAAATTGCGGTGCATCACGGATCGGTGGACCCCTCCGAACGGCAGGCGATCGAGGCGGGGCTTTCTAGCGGCGGTCTGAAGGCAGTGGTTTGCTCCAGCAGTCTGGAGCTTGGTGTCGATTTTTCGAGCGTGGATCAGGTATTGCTGATCGGTGCTCCACGCGGCGTTAGCAGGGCTCTGCAAAGGCTAGGCAGAAGCGGCCACCGGGTGGGGGGCGTCGCTCGCGGTTCTCTTGTTCCGCTAAGCTTGCCCGACCTCGTTCAATGCGTGTCCCTTCGGCGCTCGGCTCAAAAAGGCAGGCTGGATTTTCTGCGCCCGCCGCAAGCGCCGCTTGACGTGCTCGCTCAAGCGCTTCTCGGAATGAGCATTGAGCGCGTTTGGCCGCTGGATGAGGCGTTTGCAGTGGTCAAGAAAGCCGGACCTTATCGGGATTTAAGCCGAGAGGACTTCGATAGCATCGTCCATTACCTGAGCGGCGGCGGACGCGTGCTGGGTCCGTATGGGACCTACGGGAAAATTTTAGTGGAGAACGGAGCGTTTCGAGTAGCCTCGCGACAGGTTGCGCGCGCTTACTACATGAACACGGGCGTAATCAGCGACGATTTGCAAATCCAGGTGATCATGCGCGGCAATCGGCGACTGGGCGAGGTGGAGGAAAATTTCCTGGCCACGTTGCAGCCGGGCGAGGCGTTTCTGATGGGCGGCAAACCGGTCGCGATTAAGACGATGTTTCAGAATAAAGCCGTGGTGGCTCCAGCGACCGGCGAACGCGTGAAGGCTCCGCGCTGGATGGGCGGGAAGATGCCGCTTACGGCCCAGCTCGCAGAAGAGGAACGCCGGTTGCGCAGCGGGATGCGGGAGGCTTGGTCGCGAGGCGGCAAGCCAGCGTGCGTAGCCCTCCTCCGGCGCGAATGGGACGTATCGGAACCAGCGGCTGACCGGATCGGCGGCTTCCTGGAGCATCAAGTGAAGGCCGCCCCGATTCCGGTAGATGAGCCGGTGCAGGTGGAGCGAATATCCAGCGGCAGGACGCTGCTGATTGTGTTCCATATCGTGCGAGGAAGGGCGGTGAATCGGTCATTGGCGTGGGTGCTCGCCGCACGCATCGCACAGGGTGCCAGCATTGCTGCCAATTTCGACGATCACAGCTTCTTGCTGTCTCTGAGCGCGAAAGGGTCGCCGTCGGAAGGGGAGTTGCGCGAGGGTTTTAATCCGGCAGGGTGGGAGCAGGATCTGCGCAGCGCTCTGGAGACCACTGAGACGCTTGGCCGACGCTTCCGGGCGGTGGCGGAAGTTGGCCAATTGTTGCCAAAGCGGACGAGCCGGGGAGCGGTGTCATCCAAGTCGTCCAGCTGGAGCGGTTCGCTTCTTTACAAGACGTTCCAGGAGCATGAGCCGGATCATCCGCTGGTGCGAGAGACCGTGCGTGAAGTGCTCGAGGACGAATGCGACTCCGAAACAGCTTGGCGCGAGGCGGCGAGAATCTACGCGGCGGAGTGGGAGATATTCACGCTGCCTCGGCCGTCTCCGTTCGCTTTACCCCTGTTTGCTTCGTTCAATCGCGAGACGCTCATGGCTCAGGATCCGGATCGGGCGCTCGAGGAGTTGGTGAGCGAGTTGTACAGGCGCTGGGACGGGCGGGATTGAGCTCGCTTTGCGAGTTGGGGGCGGGCCGATATGCGCATGCGAGCGGCGCGATGTGGATTGAGGCAGGCCGTACCGCGATCATCGCCGACGCGCATCTCGGGTATGGCTGGGCTCAGCGTCGGCGCGGCGAGTTGGGACCAGTAGAGGACACCAAGTCACACCCGAAGTTGAGTGGGTTAATCCAGGAGCTGCGCCCCACGCGGATCGTTTTTCTCGGCGATTTGGTACACGCGCCGAAGCCAGGTGGGGAAGAGCGCAATGCGATTGAGATCCTCCTAAGCGATTTGGCATCCAAGGTTGAGATTGTGCTCGTGCGGGGAAATCACGACCGAGCCTTCGCACGCGACTTCGGACACCTCGGCATCAGCGTGGCCGAGTCCTGGAGCGGCTCGAATCTGTACGCGCTGCACGGGGACAGATTGTCGCGTTGTGCCGTTCCTGAAGGCCATCTGGTGCTGGGCCATTTGCACCCGGTGTTGAGCACCAAGGATGCAGCCGGGGCACGGCTCAAGCTGCCTCTTTTCCTGACAAGCCCGAGCGTTACCGTTTTGCCGGCATTCTCGCCATACGCAGGCGGATTCGATGTCAGTAAAGGCTTGCCCAACGATCTTGAGCGGTTGATCGGCGCGGAATCGCTGGAGGGCGTGGCCGTGACCGGACGCATCGCCAAGCGGATAGGTCCGATTCGTCGCCGGTAGCGCTTATTCGACTCCCACCATGGCTCGCAATTCCAGCACCATCGCATTCATCAGTTCAGCCTGGGTTGCCATTTGTTTGCCGGCCGTTGCGCCCTTCTCGGCGTTGCTGGCGGATCGCTGGGTTACATGACTCATCTGATTCACCGCCTGAGAGACATGCTCGATCCCTTTAGCCTGTTCCTGGCTCGCTAAATTCACTTCATCCACCAGCATCCTGATCTTCTTGGAAGCATCGGTGATGCCCGTGATGGCCTCCGCCACATCTTCCAGGTTGGAGCTTCCTTCACTCGACCGGACGATGGATTCTTCAATCAGCGTCGCCGTGTCCTTTGCAGCTTGCGATGAGCGTTGCGCCAAGCTCCGCACCTCTTCCGCGACCACTGCGAATCCTAGCCCCGCCTCGCCTGCTCTGGCGGCTTCTACAGCAGCATTCAAAGCCAGAATATTCGTCTGGAAGGCTATTTCCTCGATCACCCTGATGATCTTTGAAATCTTATCGCTGGACCCGTTTATCTCGTGCATGGAGCTTTCCATCTGTTCCAACGTCCTGTTCGCGTCTCCCACCATATGTTCTCCCTGCACAACAAATTCGAAGGCGGACCGCGTGCTTGCGGCATTCCGTTTTGTCATTGTGGCGAGCTCTTCCGTGGTAGCCGATGTTTCTTCCAACGAAGCCGCTTGTTTGAATGCCCCATCCGCAAGTTCCGCACTGGATAGAGACAGCTCGGTGGACGACGTGGACATCTGGCGCGCTGTTTGCGCCATGCGGGTGGCGAAACCGCGCAGGAGATCGTTCATGCGGCGCAGAACGAAGAATACGCAGATTCCCACCAGGATGGAGACTCCGATCAGAAAGGATGTAATCCAATAGCTTTGCGAAGATTTTGTTGCGGCACCTTCAGCCGCATCCGTCAAGCGTTTGCGTTGCGTCTCTGTCAGGAATGAAGCAGAACGGCTCATCTCTTCCATCAATGGGAGCGCCTTCCCGGTATGCAGCGTCAGAGCTTGATTGCACTTTTGTTCGGCGCACAGTTGAATCATTTGTTGGAAGTGGCCTGACAGAGTCGCATGGCCGCGCTGTAGCGCTTCAAGGGCATCCAGAGTGGTACCGGCGGTCAAAGCCGGGCGAGCTTCCCGCATCGCGCTCTCCATCCGGCCTGCTGCGTCCCGAAAACCGCGCTGCGAATTCTGAACCTGTTCCGTATCGTTCAGCGAGGAGAACAGGATAAACCCGGCTTCCGAGGCTTTCATGTCGGAAAGCGCGGTGGTCAACCGGCCAATTTGCTCAACAGCTCGACCGGTGGAGTTCACTGCCTGATCGAGATCGAACCCTAGACTGCGAACAACCTTGAGAGAGTCGTATCCTAAGACGAAATTTGCGAGCAAAACAGCGCCGAAACTGAGGGTCGCTTTCTTTTCAATTGTCATGAATTAGCTTTTCACAGGTGAAAATTAAAACCCAAGCGCACGATGGCGGCAGTGTTCTTGCCACCTGCAGTGAAAGGGACAAACTTCCACTTTTTAACTGCGGCGATGCACGACCCGG
>JANXQZ010001095.1 GCA_025353235.1 Bryobacterales bacterium | reverse complement strand
TGAGCTATCGGCCTGGGTAAATGCTTGGAAGATCTCGCTCTGTTTTCCGGCAGGAATGCCAATGCCGGTGTCCCTGACACTAAAATGGAGCACGATTCGCTCCTCGTCGCGAGACTCTTCGGCCACCTCAATGACAACCTCGCCCCGACTAGTAAACTTAATTGCGTTGCCTACCAGGTTGACCACGATCTGACGAAGCCGGGCGGGATCGCCCACCAGAACATTAGGCAGGCTGTGGTCGATGTTATACGCGAGTTCAAGCCCTTTTTGATCCGCGCGAATGCTCAGAGAGCTAAGGGTTTCCCAGACACGATCCCGAAGATCGAACTCCATGTCTTCTAAATCAAGCTTGCCTGCTTCGATTTTAGAAAAGTCCAAAATGTCGTTGATTACTGCGAGAAGAGCTTCCGCCGATGATGCGACTGACGTCATATAGTCGCGCTGTTCATGGGTGAGATCTGTGTCGAGCACGAGTTCAGTCATACCGAGGACGCCGTTCATCGGAGTTCGAATCTCATGGCTCATGTTGGCGAGAAAGTCGCTCTTGGCCCGGCTCGCCTCTTCGGCTTTGTCCTTCGCGCAAATCAGCTCCGCATGGACGCGCAGAAGCGGACCCGTGATCGCTCGCCGGATGGTGAAATTTACGAGCAGCGCTGCGATCATCAGCGTGCTTCCGAACACCAGCAATGCCGCCCGGCGCTGCCGTTCGGATTGCGTCTGAACGTAGCTCAATTGTTGGTGCAGGTCTTTTGAGAACTGATCGGTGAGCCCTTGAAAAAGCGAGTTGATGCGGATGATTTGCGCGGCCAAGGCCTTCATGCGTTGCTGAGTCTTGGCAGTAATACCGATTGGATTTGCGAGCACCGCCTCATAGGTGCTCTGCGCCTCGGCAAGGAATTGCTCGACGACGGCAGCCAGCTTTTTCGCTTCGGAAGCGCGTTGCGCCGAAAGGCCCTCAATACCCGCAACGACTTTCAGTTCGGCGAGGGCTTTCAGGCCTTCTTCTCCGGCATGGCTTAGCTCGGACGAATCTTGCATCACCACGGCCGCGCTCGAGTCCTTAACCACCCGGTGGAATGCGGCCTCGGCCATTTGGCTATGCTGTGCGGCCGGGAACTGAGCTTCGGAAGCCGTTCGCAGAATCCGTTCTCCTTCCCGGCCTTGTATCTGCCCGAGAGCTACCGAGAAAACAAAACCCAGCACGAAGATGCCGATACTCAGCCAGATTTTTACGGTTATGCTTACGCGGTTGATACTCATTGACTCTTTGCTATTGAGTCGACCCGAGTTTGTAACCCGGCGCTCCTGGGCCAATCCCGTCGAGATACATAACGCGGACTGTAGGATCGACATCCTGCACGCGGATCACTCCTACGGCACCGGGAGTGCTTGCGACGAAGGCTCTTACCGCGCTGGACGTTCGCACCATACGAGGGGGCGAGACCGACTTGCCTTGAAAGTTCATCATGAGGAAGAATCTTGTGAAATCGCTTTCAGACATTCCGCAAATCTTTCTCAACACTGCGCGAGTCTCGGGACGCTCTACAGGAAGGCTCACCGCAAAAATCTTTGTGCCATCCGACCAGTTGTCTTTTTCGCCGAGGAAGATGCTGCGCAGATCTCGGGAGGAAAGCTTTTGAACAGCGTTGGTCTTGTTGACGATTACAGCGAGATCGCCTGTAGCTTGCATCTGGCCGTCGTTAAAACCAAGCAGGGCCAGACGAGCCATCGGGAAGAGCAATAAAGCGTTCACTAGCAGTCGTGTTCTCAGAAAGTGAACGCAAGCTGAGCATCAAGCCCGTTGCGCGGTCTGGCATTGCGCTGGTCCAGCCGGTTGTACTGCAGCTTAAATGCCGCGTAGTCTGAGAAGTCCCAGCGCACGCCAAGTGAAGGGCCCATGTAGCGCCCGATGTAGGTGTTTATCGGGTCGTTCGCAGGTGAATTTACGTACTGAAACCGAACATAGGGCCGATAAGCCCCCACTTTTCTTGACACTTGTGTATAGGCCAGCGGGGTATGGAACGTGCGGCGGCCATTCTTGATGTGGTTGTTTAAGAGCACGCCTTCGTTCATAAATTCCCACGTGGGCGTTACGTAGATGGCATAGATGCTCCCGATCGTCTGGTCCACCGCTGCAACACCCGGCGGCGCGATACGGTCGCGAAAGTAGGAGCCTCCCATTTTCAGCCCTCTGAGCCAGTCCGGGGCAACATAGGCAGCTAGATTGTAAGACTTGTGATTTCGGTCGGAATAGTAATTCTGAACCGGCGCATCGAGATTGCTGGAAGCGCGTCCATTGCCGATTTCCGCAATCCAATGCAGTCCAAGGCCTTTGGTTCCAGGAACCAACCCTGTTAAGCTTACCCCCACGTTATGGACGGGAAGGAGTCCCCCGCTGTCTTCAAAGAAGTACATGAATGGACGTCCCGTTGCAGTCTGAAACCACGTTCCATGATGGAAGGCGGTACTGTAATAGCCGATAGACGTGTGATACCGGCCGAAGCTCGCTTCGAAGTACTTGTTCGCCCGGTAGGAAAGTAAAAACCGTTCGAGATCCACGGCCAGTACGTTGCTGGAATCGGATCCGAAAACAAGCTCCGACATGAAGCTCAGCTTGTTCGACAACTTCGACGAAGTCATCAGTGTGAACTCGCCCATTTGGAAGTTACTGTGTGGAGGTGCCCCTGGGGGAAAGATCAGCGGGTTGGCATCGGTACCAACTCCATAATTGAAGTCGAAGAACCCTCGGATCTGCAACTTTGGTCCGCCCCCTGGCAGGTCAAGCATGTGCGCATGCGGATCCGATTCGGCGGAAGGGCTCTCATCCGGTGAGGGTTCCGCTGCGGTGGCCGAAGTTAATGAAGCAGCAACGGAGGGCGCGCTGGGGGCAGTTGGCGGAACCTGCCCGGTTTGACGGGCCAGTTTCTCTTCTAGCTCCTTGATGCGTGCCTCGTCCTCCGCCAGTCGGGCTAAGACCCGGTCTAGTATGTCTTGACGTTTGTCGTCAAGGGAGGGGGACTGCGAGGCCGACTGCTGAGCACCGGCAGTCATGCAGGCAGCAAGGATGCCGCTGCAGAATAGAACTCTGGTTAGCAATTAGCGAACAGACTCCTGCAATACTCTGTGCTGGGAATTAGCGATAATTCTCAAGAATATTTACATTGCCCTCGACGATTCCTGGTATCCTGGCGAGAGATTTGAGACACCTATGATCGATGCACCATGGATTACTACGACCAGCGCGCAGCTTATTGCCTTCGTCCACCTTACGGTGCCACGGAGTGAGATGAGGTCGGTTATGGGTCCTGGCCTTGGCGAAGTGATGGCGGCGGTCAGAGGGCAAGGGATCGGGCCTGCCGGGCCGGGGTTCACCCATCATCTGAAGATGGATCCAGCGACTTTTGATTTTGAGATCTGCGTCCCTGTTACTGCCCCGGTCCTGGCGGTGGGGCGTGTTACGCCAGGCGAGATGCCCGCGCTCAGAGTTGCACGCACGGTTTATTGCGGACCCTACGAGGGGCTGGGCGATGCCTGGCGCGAATTTGCCGCCTGGATCGCGGCGAACGGGCATGCTGGGCGTCCAGACCTTTATGAGTGTTACTTGGTTGGGCCGGAGTCCGGCCTGAACTCGGCCGAATGGCGCACGGAACTCAGCCAACCCTTGATTTATCTCAATGCTGCGTGAGGCTCGCGGCAGCGTGGTGGCGGGAAGCCTTGAGGTTTACGTTTCCTCTTCGATGGCGTGTCTTTCCGGCAGCATGCGTTCGTGCAGGCCTTCCCGCTCACGTCGGAAAACACGACGCGCTTGCCTTGTTCCCTGCGGCGCAAGCCGGGGCGAACGTGATCGCAGGCGCGGCTAGACGTTCAGATTCGTCGATAACGAATGGTCTGGTCGTCGTCCCATGTACGCGGGGCGTACGTGCTGAAGTCCATCAGGTCGGCACTCCTATAGCGGACTATATAGGATTAGCAAAGATTGCCAATCGCCAAGATCCG
>JANXQZ010001058.1 GCA_025353235.1 Bryobacterales bacterium | reverse complement strand
TTGACGTACTGCTCGAACAGAGTCGTGCAGCGGCCTACCAGCGCTTCGAGTTGCGGACCGCCTTCCACTTTAAAGTGAAAGGTCTTGATCATGGCTCGGAAGTAGCCGTCGTCCTCGCTGACGGAGACGATCTTGCCGCGCTCGACACCTTCCACCAGCACTTTGATATTGCCGTCGGACTGCTTCAAGCTTTGGACAATATTAGCTACCGTGCCTACCGAGAAAATCTCGTCCGGCCTGGGTTCGTCAACCGAAGGGTCGTGCTGCGTGGCGAGGAAAATCTTTTTGTCGCCAGCCAATGCCTCTTCCAGGGCCCGCACGCTGGACTCTCTTCCCACCACGAAGGGAGTCATCATGTACGGGAATATTACGACGTCCCGAATGGGCATCATCGGAAGCCGTCTTGTGTCGGATTTGTCTTTTGCAGTTAGCATCTGTGGGAAGTTGGCATTTGGGAACCGTCATCTTTGGAAAGAAAAGATAAGACAACCGGAGTGCGGGATCCGGCAGGGGATCCTACTGCCCCGCACTCAGAGCGATATTCATCGCTGCATACGTCCTCGGAAGCGCCTAGCCGGCCTTCTCGAGGAGGGCCATATTGATCTTTTGCGTCATTACCATCTCTTTGGTAACCAGAAACTCGCGAACCTTTTTATATGAGGGGAGGTAATACATCAGGTCTAGCATGAGATCCTCGAGGATCATCCGCAGACCCCGCGCCCCGACTTTGCGGTCCATCGCCAAGGTGGCAATGGCCTCAAGCGCATCGTCGCTAAATTTCAGTCTAACATTTTCAAATTCAAATAGTTTCTGATATTGCCGAATGATGGCGTTCTTGGGTTTGGTCAGGATTTGCACCAGCGCGTCCTTTTCCAAATCTTCAAGAACGGCGACCACGGGCATGCGCCCGATGAACTCGGGGATAAATCCGAACCTGATCAGGTCCACCGGCTGCACCTGCCCGAGCATGTTGGCGTCGCGACGGGTTGCAGCCGCCCTGCGGATCATTTCGGCACCGTCGTCAGGGCCGACGAATCCCATCGATTTCGTGCCAACCCGCTTGCCGATCACTTTCTCCAAGCCGACGAACGCTCCTCCGCAAATGAAGAGAATATTGGTCGTGTCCACGGGAGTAAACTCTTGGTGCGGGTGCTTGCGGCCCCCTTGCGGCGGAACATTGGCGATGGTGCCTTCGAGGATTTTCAGCAGCGCTTGCTGCACGCCCTCGCCCGACACGTCGCGCGTGATGGAAGGGTTTTCGTCCTTGCGCCCGATTTTGTCGATCTCGTCTACGTAGATGATGCCGGTCTGGCACTTCTGCACATCCCAGTCCGCGTTTTGCAGCAGGCGCAGGATGATGTTCTCTACGTCTTCGCCAACATAACCGGCCTCGGTAAGCGTGGTCGCATCTACGATGGCGAACGGAACATCCAGAATCCGCGCGAGGGTTTGCGCCAGCAAAGTCTTGCCCGTGCCGGTGGGACCGATCAGCAGAATATTCGATTTCGAAAGTTCCACCTCGCTCCCGCGCTGCTTATTCATCTGAATGCGCTTGTAATGGTTATAGACTGCTACGGCCAGCTTCTTCTTAGTGCCGTCCTGGCCGATCACATACTGATCGAGATACTCCTTCAGTTCCAGGGGCTTCGGAAGCTTATGAGGAGTTCCGTAAGGCTGGTCATGCCGGTCGTCTTCAAGGATGGAGTTGCAAACAGCAATGCACTCGTCGCAAATATATGCTCTGGGGTAATCGCTAGGAGAGGATATCAGCTTACCAACAACATCCTGGCTTTTATGACAGAAGGAACAACGAAGGGAATCGTCGGTACCAGCTCGCTTCACACGGTGTCTCCACGGCTACAAGATCTACTTTTCTTCCCGGGCTGAGAGAGCCTACTTAGTTACTCTCAGTATAACAGCTAACCCAGAATCGATTACAAAATAATCACCTACGCAAGACGCTAGGCTTCTTTCCGGGCATGCTCAAACAGGAACGCCATCGTCTTATTGGTCCGAATCTGGTGCGCGATGCGGTTCAGCGCTCCGTTTTTTTCAAGCTTCTTGCGCATGGCGGCCACCGGCTCGCGCTCCTGGCGGGCGATGCGCTGAACTTCGCGGTCCACTTCGTCGTTGGCGGCATGAATGGATTCGGCATCTGCCACCTTATCGAGCAGCAGGGTCGCCCTCACTCCCTGAATTGCTTTCGGACGAAGCTGGGTGGCGAAGGTCTGCCACTCGGGAGCCTCCTTCAGCTTGCGAATGTCGAGCGGCTGGCCCATGGCTTGCCTGATTTGAGCCTCCGCTTCCGCCTCGATCTGACGTTCGATGAAAGCCTCTGGCACGGGAAAGTCATGACTCTCCACCAATCGTTCGACAAGCTCGTCCTTGGCTTTTTGCTGCGCGGCGAACTCCTTCTCGCGAAAGATCGCCTGACGCGCCGTTTCCCGCACCTGCTCCAAAGTCTGGAAGTCGCCCAGATCCTTGGCGAACTCGTCATTGAGGTCAGGCAGTTCCTTGGCTCTCAGCATCTTCAGGCGCAAGCGGAAGCGCACCGTTTTTCCGGCCAAGCCGCCTTCCGCGTAGTCCGCCGAATAGTGGATGTCGAACTCTTTCTCTTCCTCGGGAGTCATGCCCCGCAGGGCTTCGCTGAACTCGGGCAGCTTGTTGGGATCTCCAATCAGGATCACCATGTCTTGCTGGTGAATCGGATCGTCCACTCCCGAAACACTGTCGAGGCCGACTGCGGCGTAATCGCCATCGACGGCGGGTCGAGGATCTATATTGATGTATTGCGCCTTTTGCTCGCGCAAATCTTCCAGCCGTTTGGCTATCTCTTCGTCGGTGACTTCCGGCTCCTGATAATGAATTGGAAGGCCCCGGTAATCTTTTAATTCTATGACGGGCGCAACTTCGAACTCGGCTTTGAAGGTAAGCGGCTCGCCCGCTTCGAAGTGTACTTCCTTCACGTTCGGCGTGCTGACAATCTTCAGCTCTTCCTCGTCGATCCTCTTTTGAAAATGTCTCGGGATCAAATTTTCGATCACGTCCTGCCGAACTTGGCTGGCGAATCGCGTGCGAATAATCCCGGCTGGCGTCTTGCCTGGCCTGAAACCGGGCAGACGAACTTTCTTTTGCAGCTCACCGACCACGCGTTCAGTTTCCCGGCTGATGTCGTCATCCGGTACCGTGATTTCTAATTCGTGCTTGCAGCCTTCAATCAGCATCTGGAATCAGGAGACCGCTGCTAATAAGCGGCGGTAGCCAGCTTGGCGCCCTGCTTGAGAGATTCTGCCTTGTCCGTGGCTTCCCAAGAGAAGGTGTCCTCGGTTCGCCCGAAGTGTCCAAACGCTGCAGTCTTGCGGTAGATCGGGCGGCGCAGCTTCAAGTGTTCGATCATCGCTTTGGGCGTCAGCGAAAAATTCTCGCGAACCAACTCCACCAGACGCTCATCTTCTACGATGCCCGTGCCGAAGGAGTTTACCATCACGGAAACCGGCTCCGCTACTCCAATGGCGTAGGCCAGCTGAACTTCAACGCGAGTGGCCAATCCGGACGCAACCAAATTCTTTGCCACGTAGCGGGCCATGTAGCAGGCCGAGCGGTCTACCTTGGTTGGATCCTTACCCGAGAAAGCCCCGCCGCCATGCCGACCCATTCCGCCGTAGGTATCCACGATGATCTTGCGTCCCGTCAGACCGGTGTCGCCATGCGGCCCGCCGATCACGAAGCGCCCGGTTGGATTAATGTGATACTTCGTGCCTGAATCCACCATGTTCGACGGCACCACCGGATCGATGACATGCTTCTTCACCTGTTCGCGCAGTTCTTCGGTGGACACGGAGTCGTGATGCTGAGTGGAGACGACGATGGCGTCCACGCGCTTGGGTTTGCCATCCACATACTCGATGCTGACTTGGCTTTTTCCATCCGGCCGCAGAAAATCGAGC
>JANXQZ010001004.1 GCA_025353235.1 Bryobacterales bacterium | reverse complement strand
TGTTGTCCAGGGCAACGGCCCCAAGGGCCTGCTGGTAACGCTATATTTCGACAAAGAATCGGGCTTGCTCCTGCGGATGGTGCGCTATGGCACGACGCCGATCGGCCGAGTTCCCACGGAGATTGACTTCGAGGACTATCGGGATGTTGGCGGTGTTAAGCTTCCATTCCGCATGATCTTCGCGTGGCTGGACGGGCGGGACGCGATTCAGTTGAATGACATCCAGACGAATGTCGCTATTGACGAAGCCAAGTTCGGTGATCCGGCTTTCGTAAAAGGTCAGTAGCAAGCTGCTGTAGGGCAGCTTGTTAAGCTGCGGCCGATTGTCAATCGGCCCTTTCGATCCATGCATTGCCCATCCATCTTGCGGCATTAACGATGAGATTCCTTGGGTAATGCCCATACGTCTTAGTAGAGCTATGGATCAGGGCATGCTGGCAACCTCGGTGGCCGGCCCGCCTGCCCGAAAGAGCAGTCTCCAGTCATCACTCGATTCAGAGAAACATCAGGTTATATCGATCCGAGTAACATGCGGATTCACAAAACTAATTACAGCTGTCCCATGCCGTTTAGCGTGGAGGGCTAAAATGAAGTTGGCCACCCACAAAACCCGCAATCGGGGCGCTGATGATGACGCGCCTCAAACGATGCCGAAACCTATCAGCGCGCCAATCGAAGCTCTTCCGGGATAGCTTCCCTCGTCATCCATGTGCGACTGCAAGATTTCATGAACCATGGAATACTGCTTAGAGTTCAGAAGGGAGTTGATCACTGTAAATCGGACCCGATCTGAAAGGTCATCATGCTGCCGCATCAGCGCCTTGAGCGACCCTCTATGGCGGCTTAGGCAACCGAGTGCATCGGCCGCAAGGACGCGAGTATCCTCATCCTCCGTCGTGCTAGATAAGACTCGAGCTAAGGCCCATGCAGCCCTACGATCTTTGATAAGTCCTAAAGCGTAAATTGCGGCCCTACGCCGCGCAGAGATCTCCGGAAGCGCAACGAGTTTCAATAGGTCGCGCGTTGGCTTGCGACTCCGAAGCGTACCAAGCGTATTGGCGACGCCCAGACAAGCTCCTCATTACCGCCCGAAATCCTTTAAACAACTCTGGAAAGCTTCGCTCTCGCCCCGCTACCCCGAGAATCTCCGCAGCTGCGACACGACGTTCCGAACATTCATTAGAATTAGACAGCACCGCTGACGCTTGCGTCAATGAGTGGATCTCATACTTCAGCATCCACTCCTGTGCACGACGCAATTCCATTTCGCGGATTCGTCGCCATTGACGCTTGAGATAAAGTGGTCGTCTCGCGCTCATTGCGGGTGCTTTGGCTTCAAATAATTGTCGCGGTACTGCGCATGGCACGTCACACAGGACGCGTAGAGAGAGTCGTTAACGGCCCGGATCCCATCCAGATCATGCGCTTGGGCAGCTTTGTACGCACCCGCGCCTGCGTCAATCATCATCTTGGTATCGGCGATCCAACTGCCTTTATCCCGTACTCGGCCGGGCATCAACAGCAGATTGCCGGATTCGGCCAACATCAGCGCCTGGTTGCTCAGGTTGTTCCATTCAAGATCGCTAGACGGCGGTTTGCGATCGACATAGAAGATTGCGTCCGACGTGGGGTAGATGATGTTCACCATGAGCTGGCTCATGTTTCCAATGGGACGAAATGACGGCGCCTGAGCCACGGCAACACTGGCCAAAAATATCCACCCAACTCTTCGCATTGCGGGGAGTGTATCATGATTTGAGTCGAATGAGAGAGAAGGATTCAATGCGAACGCACTTTCGAGGCTGGGTTGTTGGGACCAGCGGCATGTTGGCGATGCTCCTTGTAGCGAGTACGCCGGTTTTAGCCCAGAAGGTTTATAAAGCCCCGAACGGGCCTGACGGGCATCCGAATTTTAACGGCATTTGGCAGACTCTCAGTACCGCCAATTGGGATCTCCAAGAGCATGCAGCGCGCCAGGGGTTGGTGACCGCAGCCGGAACGCTGACCGCTGATCCCGGCGGTACGGGCGTGGTGGAAGGCGGCGAAATTCCGTACCTTCCGGCCGCTCTCGAAAAGAAGAAGAAGAATTTTGAAAATCGGCTAAGTCTCGATCCGGAGATACGCTGCTACCTGCCTGGCGTGCCGCGCGCCATCTACATGCCGTATCCGTTTCAGATCTTTCAAAGTGCGAAGGCTATTTTCTTCGCATTTCAGTACGATGGCGCAGTCCGCAACATTTTCCTGAAGGATCCCGGTCCCGCTCCGGCCGATTCCTGGATGGGCCAATCTTTCGGCACATGGAAAGGCGACACCCTGGAGATCGACGTAACCGGCCTGGATGAGCGCACCTGGCTGGACCGGGCGGGAGATTTCCATAGCGCCGCTTTGCACGTTGTGGAACGCTACACAATGATTGGCCCGGACGTCTTATCTTATGAAGCCACCATCACAGATCCAGAGGTGTATTCAAAGCCATGGAAGATCAGAATGCCGCTCTATCGCCATGTTGAGAAGGGCGCGCGCCTGGTGGAATTTAAGTGCGTCGAGTTCGTCGAAGACCTGCTGTACGGCGACCTCACGAAGAAATCTAAATAACCGCTGCAATGGGCTAACGACAAAAGAGCCAATTTGCAGGTATGATTGTGTTGTGTTGGAAAGGGTGACCATATGAATTATCGATCTATTCTATTGGCGGGAGCGCTGACCTTGACATCTGTCGCCGTTCTGCCTGGCCAGACTAAGGCGAAGAACTGGAGCGCGCCCCGCACTCCGGACGGCAAGCCAGACCTCCAAGGTGTGTGGACGAACGCAACTCTGACGCCGCTGGAGCGGCCTGCCGCCCTGGCTGGGAAGGCAACGTTGACCGACGCCGAGGCGGCAGCGCTAGAGAAAAAATCGATCGATGACGTGCAGAAGTACGACGGGAAATCCGAGAATCCCTTCGCCGATGCTGCCGGTTCAGGTGGAACGGGTGGCTACAATGCTCTGTTCGTCGATCGCGGTTCGGAACTGGCGCGGGTCGATGGCGTGAAGCGAACCTCGCTGGTGGTCGATCCTCCGGATGGCAAAGTTCCGCCGATCACTCCGGAAGCAAAGCAGCGCAACCAGGCGATGATGCGGGCCTACAATAAATTCGATAGCGTCAAAGACCGCCCTCTCGCCGAGCGATGCCTCCTGTCCTTCGGCTCATCCTCTGGGCCGCCCATGCTGCCGGTGATGTACAACAATAACTACGAGATTGTGCAGACACCCGATAATGTGGTGATCCTGGTGGAAATGGTGCATGATGCTCGCATCATTCGCATCAACGGAACACACGCTCCGGCTAGCGTCCGCCAGTGGCTAGGAGACTCCATCGGCCATTGGGAAGGAGACACGCTGGTGGTGGACACGACGAACTTCACCGACAAGACCCGCTTCCGTGGAGCGTCCGAAAACTTGCACGTAATCGAGCGCTTTACGCGTGTCGACCCGAACAACATTCTCTACAAGGTAACGATCGACGACCCCACCACCTTCGCCAAAGCCTGGAGCGCTGAATATCCGTTCGTCGCCACCAAGGGTCCGATCTATGAGTACGCCTGCCACGAAGGCAACTACGCGATGACCGACATTCTTGGCGGTGCCCGGAAAGCCGAAGCAGCGAAGGAAAACAAATAGGCGATTATTTCTCCAGCGCCGCGTAAACCATATTCCGCATCACGGTCATGTAGTGCGCGCGCTGCTTGGGAGATTGAATCAGGAAGAGCACAAACATGTCTTCCTTGGGATCCACCCAGAAATGAGTGCCCCCCACGCCATTCCACGTGTAATCGCCAACTGAACCTTCGTCGGGAGCAACGCCCGCCGACCGCCTGACCGCGAAGCCCAGGCCGAAACCGTAGCCGGGACCAGGCAAGTATAGCGGGCCGGGAACAATGCCATCGCCCAAGTGATCTGAGGTCATGAAGGCCACCGTGCGCGGGCCGAGGTAGCGCTTGCCTCCCAGCGTTCCGCCGTTCAACAGCATTTGAAGGAAGCGTGCGTAATCACCGGCAGTGCTCACAAGTCCACCACCGGCCGACTCCCATTTGCCCGTGACCCTGGGATCGCCAATTACAGCGTCAATGCCAATCACCCGGTCGTTCGGAAACGGCTCTGCCACGCGGGGTTGCTTGGCAGGATCGGTTACATAAAAGCTGGTGTCGTTCATGCCGAGCGGGTCAAAAATCCGCTGCTTCTCAAACTGATACAACGACATTCCTGAAACCACTTCCACAACCCTGCCTAAAACGTCAGTCGAATGGCTGTAATCCCACGTCGTGCCTGGCTGGTACGCCAGCGGCATCTTGGCGATCCGGTCGGCGAACTCTTCGTTAGTGAAGTCGCCTTTCATCACGCCGGCTTCCACGTAAGCTCGCTTCACCGGCGAGGATCCAAAAAACCCATAGGTTATGCCCGACGTGTGCCGCAGAAGGTCTTGGATAGTGATGGGACGCTTCGGCGCCACCAGATCAAGTGTTGCCTTACCATCCGCGTCTCGCTTTTCCACGCCGACGCTGACTCTTGCGAATGCCGGGATGAATTTGGCCAACGGGTCGTTCAGCGCCAGCTTTCCCTCTTCCACCAGCATCATCGCCGCAACGCTAGAAACCGCTTTACTCATTGAATAAATTCGGAAAATAGCATCCTTCGTCATTGGCGCATGAGTGGCGGGGTTCAAAGTTCCGGTGGATTCGAAATAGACGACCTTGCCATGGCGCGCAATCAGAAGAACCGAGCCGGGCACCAAAGCTTTGGTCGCATCGTCGCGGAGAACTTGCGTGATATGGTCCAGGCGCTGAGCGGAAAATCCAACGTCTGTCGGCGACGCGTGGGGAAGGCTCTGAGCGGCCGCCAGAAAACTAAGGGTAACTAGCAGCATTCCAAAACTCACACGGCGCATGTCTGTTGATTCTACACCAACGGCTCGTCTTCGGAGTTACTCGAAGATCGGGAATGGACCTTCCCGTCCCACCTAATCTACTATTGAAGGAGTACATGAAAATTGTGCTGGTCCCCCTGATGCTGCTCACGGCTGGCATGTTGATGTCTTTCGCCTGGATTGGACATTTGAAGTTCAAATCATGGAGTTTCTTAACGGCATTGGCGGTGAGCTGGCTCTTGGTGCTGCCCGAGTACATGTTGAATGTGTTTTCAGTCCGCTGGGGACGGGATACTTTTTCTGGCGCACAAATGGCGGCAATGCATCTCGGGTCTGGTGTGTTGTGCGTCGCCCTGATTGCCAAACTGTACTTGGGCGAGAACTTGAGCACGCCTCAGTTAGCTGGCTTCGGGCTTATGGGCGTAGCGATAACCTTGATCGTAGTCAAGTTCTGATCATGTGGACTTAGGCGTGAATCACAGTACCTACCGGCTCTCCCGCCAGTGCTCGAGTGAGATTACCGGGCACCAAGCCATTTACAATGCGGACGCTGCGCGCCAGTTTGGCACGCAGCAGCAGTTGCAGCACCACCGGTTCGATCGGCAATGTCGGCAATTGCATGCGGAGCAACTCCTCCACGCCGATGTGCGGAATGAATTTCGCGTTGGGGTTTGACTTCGGATCCGCATCGTAGAGTCCATCAACGTCTTTGAGGAGGATGACGCTGCGGGCGCCAAAAACTTCGCCGATCAAGTAAGATCCCGCGTCGCTTCCGTGCGGCGGTATTTTCCCAACTGCCGGCGGATGCTCCCAAAGAGCATAGGGAGGAATACCGTTAAAAACGGCTCCGCGCGCCGCAGCCAGCATCGCTGGAAGGAGTTGCACGATGAAGGGCGCCTCCAAATAGACGAATCCGTGCTGCGCCAGGAGGCAGGACACGATATAGGCATTCTGCGCGGAATCTTTCGCGGTTAGCGTGGCCAGTGCCCCGGTCGGCAGCCCCAGGTCCAGACCCACCGATAAGATATGGCGCGAACGTATCCCAGAGCCTACTCCAACTACCTGTTGATGCTGAGCTTGGTTTGCCACGATTTCATCCAGCAACGGCAGCAGCGCCGTCCGTCCCCGGTCCATGATGGAGAGTCCTCCGATCTGGATTACGTTTAGGTTGGGAAGGATCGCTCGCACGGGTGACTCCGTCCCGGCCAGCAATTTCTTGTCTACCAGTGACTCGCGCATAAAGCGAGAATCCACGTGTTGCGCTTCGGTCTGGTTCACTTTCATGCCGCGCCTCCGTTTTCTGACCCAGCTCGGTATATGATTGTGCCCACCGGCTCGCCGTTCAGCGCGGCAGTTAGTTGGCCTGGCTTCAAACCGTTGATGAACTGAATCTCTTTGATGTGGCGCGTATGCAGCATCATTTCCAGAACGGCGCGTTCCACAATCAGGTCGTCCAGATCCCGCTTAAGCAGATCCTGCAAACTGATGCGCGGAATGTGCTCGGCCATTGGATCTTTCTTGGGGTCGGCCGTGTACAACCCATCTTCGTCTTTCACGTAGATCATCTTTCGAGCGCCGAAAACCTCTGCGATGAGAAAACATCCGGTGTCGGTGCGTTGTGGCGGAATCCTTCCGGTAAGGGGATTGGCTTCCCAGAGTTTATAGGGAGGCATGCCTTGGCAAATAACCGCACCCCGCTCCATCAAATAATGCGGCAAAATACTGAAGCCCTCCGGTTCGATAAAGGGAATGCCGTAGCGCGCCAGCAAGTAATGAAGCATCTGGGCGTTCTGCCATGCCACTGCGGTCCCTAGCACGGTTAAAACTCCCGTTGGCAAGCCGAGGTCGATGCCGAGGCTGTAGATATGGCGCGCTCGGGTTCCGGCTCCCGTGCCCAAAATCATTTTATGGCTTTTCAGGTTGGCTGTGATCTCTTCCACCAGGGGGCCAACCGCACTTCGTCCGCGGTCCATAATACTCTGGCCGCCAATCTTGACCACATTTACCCAAGGCAAAATCGCGTAGTCAGCCGTTCCCTCGGAGGCTTGCTGAAGAGCTGCGTCGCTGAGCGACCCTCCCATCAGCCGCTTCCCCAAACTCGCAAACTGCGGGTCTTCCATAATGTCGCTTATCCCACTCCTTGGTCCAGATCACCATTGGAACACAGACAATTCAAACCCTTGGTCAATGGGTGTTAGCGATATCCTTCAGCTTGCAAAGAGAACAACTCTTCGTACAGGCCCTTCCGCGCCAGCAGTTGATCGTGCGTGCCTGCTTCTACGATCGAGCCGTGTTTAAGCACTACAATGCGGGCTGCCATGCGAACCGTCGAGAAACGATGCGAGATCAATATTGCCGTTTGGCCAGAGACCAATTGCGCGAAACGGGAAAACACTTCGTGCTCCGCCCGGGCATCCAGCGCCGCAGTAGGCTCATCAAGGATGATCAATTGCGCATCGCGAATGTAACTCCGGGCAAGTGCAACTTTCTGCCACTCGCCACCGGAAAGCTCGACACCTCGGGAAAAGCGGCGTCCAAGCATCTGCCGGTATCCGTCTACAAGATGGGGGAGCAAAGAGTCGGCTTGTGATTTTTCCGCAGCGTTCATTATGGCGGGATGACTGTCGCTCTTCCCGGCGCGGCCTTCGGGCAAATCTAAATACGCTTCCACTTCGTTAATCTGCCCGATTCCGATGTTCTCATCGAAACGCATGTCATAGCGCACGAAATCCTGGAAGATGACGCTGATTGCCCCGCGTAGCGAATCCAAATCGTAATCCCGCAAATCGACTCCGTCGAGCAAAATGCGGCCTTCCAGCGGATCGTACAAGCGGGCTACGAGCTTTGTCAGAGTGGTTTTTCCCGAGCCGTTTTCACCCACCAGCGCGATGCACTCGCCCGCGCCGATGCTTAGATTGATATGACGAAGCGCCCACGCATCGCTGCCGGGATACCGAAACCCTACGTCTTCAAACACCAACCCCTCGGCAATCTTCAGCGGTGCCAGTGGACTGCCAGGCTGTGAAAACACGGCTGGCTTCATCTGGAAAAACTCGAAGAGGTCCTTAATATAGATACTCTGTTCGTAGATGTTGCCGAGAGTAAGCAACAAGCGCTGAGCAAGGTCGCGGCTCCGAGCGAGCGATGCTACGAGAAAAGTAAGAGTGCCGATGCTAATCAGCCCCTGAAATCCCCGTAACAAGATGATTGCGTATCCAACATAGTAGGCCGAAATTCCTAGCAGAGACAACCCTGTAGCAGCAACACCCTTGCGGATCGACAGTCGCCTGTTCTCTTCATACAACCGCCGGGCCAAAGCCTTGTAGCGGCTTACCAGCCAGCCTGCGATCCCGAACATCTGGATTTCTTTGGCGGTCTTATCGCTCGCTCCTAAGTAACGCAGGTAATCGAGCTGTCGCCGCTCGGGAGTCCATCGATAGAGAAGCGAGTACTCGAGCGAACTGAAGTGGGTTTCCCCTAAAAA
>JANXQZ010000987.1 GCA_025353235.1 Bryobacterales bacterium | reverse complement strand
TCTCGCAATCGCAAAGATCTAGAATACGCGGCCTGCGAAATCGTTGTTCGAGAGCGCGCAGTACACTGGTAGCGTATGACCACAATCGAGGGATGGGCTTTTTTCCCCGCCGTCGTTGAGCCCGTCTATCAAGCCGTAAATCCTGTTGACCGGCTTTCGGAGCTGCTTAGAGACAAGCTCGATAGCCGCAAGGTGAGGATCCGCGCAGCCATTCCCGCCTTCGTCGTCCGACGCGATCCGTTCGCGTTCTGCTCTCCCGACCTCGCCGTGATTCTTCTCGCCGACATGATCGAAGAGGACGGCTTTCTCCATTCCGCCCCCGAGCTGGTGATCGAGGTGCTTTCGCCCAGCAACGGCAGGTTCAGCCGCAAAGCGAAGCTGGAAGGTTACGAATCCATGTGCGTTCCCGAAGTTTGGGTGCTTTCTCCGGAAGCGGAGACGGTAGAAATTCTTCAGCTGGAAGACGGGCGCTTCCGAACTACTTCCGTCCTGCGGCAAGGATTGCTGGCGCCGAAACTGTTCCCCGAAGCTGAAATCGATGTTGCGGCTGTTTGGGAGCGGTGATTCCCGACTTTTTGGGCTGGAGCCGCGTCTTCGCTAACGGAGCCGAAATTTGATCTTTCGGGAGGTTGAGGATCGCGACCTGATTGCCAAAGCGCGGCGCGGGAACGTAGACGCTCATAACGTGCTGGTTTCCCGCTGGGAAAAGCGCGTCTACAACTACCTGCTGCGCCTCGTCCGCAATCGCGAAGATGCCCTCGACCTCGCCCAAGACGTTTTCTTGAAAGCCTTTCAAAACTTGAAGAAGCTCGAAGACCCTGACCGCTTTCCCGCGTGGCTGTACCGCATCGCCCACAACGAAGCGTACTCGCTGCTACGGAAGAATCGTCCGGAAGGCGACTTGGATGTGGAGCTTCGGACCGGTGAGAGCACCAGCCGCATGTTCCCGGCCGAGCTCTCCTTGGCCGTCGATAGCGCGCTCAATCGGCTGTCGCCCGATCAGCGGGAAGCGGTCGTGCTGAAGATTTATCAGGGCTTCAAGTTCGACGAGATGGCTGAGATTTTGTCCTGCCCCGTATCGACGGTGAAGTCGCGCCTATACACCGCGCTCGACCTCCTGAAAGACACGCTGGCTCCGATCAGTGCGCGAGGTGCCCAATGACTTGCAAATCTTTTGACGTAAAAGCTTACTTTCTGGGCGAGGTGGATCGCCATGACAAAGCGGCGAGCGACGACCATGTTACTCGTTGCGAGAGCTGCCGGGAAGAACTGGAGCGGCTGAATTTGACCCAGTCGGCGTTGCTGTCGCTCGGCGACGAAGAGATTCCAAAGCGCATCGCTTTCGTGTCGGATCGAGTCTTCGAACCACGCTGGTGGCAATCGATTTGGCGGTCCGGGCCGGTGATGGGATTCGCGTCTGCGGTCTTGCTGGCTGGTGCGATTCTTGCGCATGGGTTTACGCGGCCTGCTCCCTCGGTTGAGCGTGTGGTTGTGAGCACAATCGATTCCGTCGAGTTGGATCGACGCGTCCAAGCGGCGGTGACAAAGATCCAAGCTCGAGAAGAAGCCCAGCACGAGCAGATGCTGGCTGCCGTTGCTAAGAGGTCTCAATTGCAGGGTCAGGCGCTGGTTGCGGCTCAGGAAACCATTCGCTTCTATCAGAACCAGATCGGGCGCTTGATGGTGGCGAGCAATTATGACCGGAGCGCACCGCAGTGAGGCTTTGCGTCGCTCTGATCGCGCTGTGCGGGATCGCCGCGCCAGCTGCTTCACCCGAACGGCCCCGCGTGTCGCCCACTCTGGTAGCTGCCATGGCTCAACGCTTAGACGGCCGTTTGGCGCGGTTGATGCCGGAAGATCCAGTGATGCCCATTGGCCTCACGCAGGGCACTTACCTGGTAGGATACGGCGCGGTATTTATGGGGTCGGTTGATTTGGCGCCTATGGCGGGGATCACTCCTTTTCATCAAGTAATCTCCAAGGAAGAACTGACCCGGGTTCATCAAAAAAAGATGGACCGCATGCCCAAGTTGAAGGG
>JANXQZ010000986.1 GCA_025353235.1 Bryobacterales bacterium | reverse complement strand
GGAGAAGAAATCAGGATGTTGCAGTACAAATCTAGCGGGGCCTTCAATTTACCGCTCCGGGGATGCGGCGGCCGAGTCTTGCCTGCTTATCGAAATAGGCCTTCATCACGTCGCGAACGATAGGCGCTGCGTTGGGACCGTGCTCTCCATTTTCGAAAAGGGCGACGATCACGATTTCGGGAGCCTCGCGCGGTGCGAAACCCACGAACCAAGCGTTATCCTTCATAGTCTGTCCTAGCTTGGTTCCCTTCAAAAGCTTGTTCGAAGCAAGCTGGGCCGTCCCCGTTTTTCCGCAAACATTGAGACCCGGGATCAAAGCCGGCCGGCCCGTCCCGCCTTCGTTCACCACGCCGTACATTCCATAAATCACTTTCTGCACGTTTTCCGGATTGAGGCTGGCCTTGCGAGCAGGTGCCAGCTTGCCCGGTGCTTTCGCCAGGTGCGGCGTATTCCAGGTTCCGCCCACGGCGATCCCGCCGATTGCCGAGGCGAGTTGCAATGGGGTTACCGCGACTGCCCCCTGACCGATAGACACTGAAATAGTCTCGCCGGCATACCATTTCTCGCGGAAAAGCTTGTTCTTCCAGCGAGTGGAAGGCATGACGCCCTCCGCTTCGTGCGGAAGATCGATGCCAGTGCGGTGGCCGAACCCAGCCATCTCCGCGTACTTCGCGATTTTGTCGATTCCTAATTTGTTGCCTACGTTGTAAAAGAAGACATCGCAGGATTGCACGATGCCCTTATGCAGGTCCACTGTGCCGTGTACTTTATGGCAATGAAAATAGGTGCCGTAGAAGCTGGCGCCACCGCCGCAGCCCACGTGGAATGTATCGTCGATGGTGTCGGTTTCGAGTCCAGCCAACGCTACGATCGGCTTGAATGTCGAGCCCGGCGCTTGCGTGCCCTGGATCGCCTTATTGAGCAAAGGGTGAGCCGGGTTCTTCAGCAGCTCGTTCCAATCCTTGGTGCGAATCCGCGTGGCGAAAAGATTTGGATCGTAGGCCGGGCGGCTGACCATCGCCAGCACCTCGCCATTCCTGGGGTCCAATGCTACGACCGCGCCGCGTTTATTCTCCATGGCCAGTTCGGCTACCACCTGCAAGTCCAGGTCTATGGTTAGTTCCAGATTCTTGCCAGGCTGGTCGGGCTTGCTCTCCATCACTTGACGCTCATTGCCCAGGTTGTCGACTTCAACCTGCCGTTTGCCGTCCACCCCCATTAGGATTTCGTTGTATTGGCGTTCAATCCCTTCTTTCCCAATTACATCGCCGGGATGGAACTTCGCGAATTCCTCCAGATTCAGTTCGACGTCGCTGATCTCGCCGACATACCCGACCACGTGAGCCGCTAAGCCATCCTTGGGGTACAGTCGCCGCTGGGCGACGATCAAATCCAGCTCCGGAAAAGTATCGGGATCGCGGTGCGATTCCACGAACGCAAGTTCTCCAGGGGTCAATTCTTCCTTGATCACAAGCGGGATGTATTTGGGCGCGCTGAATCTCCTGATCCGGCTGATCAATGCGTCGTACTCTATGTTCAAGCCATCTGCGATGCCTTTTAGATGTGCTTCCTTCAGCGTTTCACGAGAGATGATGGCGCTGTACGACGAATGATTGTCGACGATCACACGCCCGTCGCGGTCCATTATTTTTCCCCTGGCAGCGAGCACGGGCGTCGACTTGATTCGATTCTGCTCGGCGCGCAGGTAGTAGACTTCCGGATTCCTGATCTGGAGATCCCAGAAGCCGGTTAGCAGGAAGAGGAAAACGCCAACTGTGAGGTATTGAAAAAAAGCGATCTTCGCCGACGCAAACTTGGGATCATCCCGCGGAAGCGGTTTGGAGGTCAGCTTATCTTGTTCGTGCTCGGTTTGAAGATTCACGGCGGCCGCCTAGGTATGAGGCGTCACCTTTAGCTTATCCAATAATCGAAAAAGGGGCAGCGCGACAGCGGCATTCAGCACTCCAAATAACAGCGTCTGTTGAAGATCGAAGTTCACCAGTTGGCCAAGCAGGGCGCGCGTCAGCACCCAGTAAAAGAATTGGTGGAAGGAGTAGAAGAAAAAACCGAGGATAAAAGTAAGAATGGGATTCTCAGTGTCAAAGCGCATTCCTACCGAGGCGGCGAAGTAACCGACTAGAGTTTTCACGATGCCGTACATGCCGATTTTTTGGTTTGAGAGAGAATCCTGCACGAGTCCGATGGCCGCGCCGTAGAGCAGCGAGGAAATGGGTTCGCGCCGGGTGAGCGCGAAGTGCATCGTGATCAGGAGGGGCAGTTCCAGATACGAGATAAACGGGAAAAAGCGAGGGACGTAGACTTGGAACAGAACCGCGATTAGCGGCACCACGATCAGAATGAGAGGGCGAAAGCGGGCTTTGTCTTTCCTTCTGGATGAGTCTGCGAGCAGCCGCTCACTGTAATCGTTCATGCGGGTCGGGCCGACTGGAACGCCGGCTGCAAGCAGGACTGCCCAATGTCACTTAGTTTTCCTGCGATCGGGATTCGGCATTGATTGTGGGGCAGGCAATCTTGCCTGCAGCCGCCTTTTAGGCGGTTTTCAGGGCTGTCAGAGAGTATTTGTACCCTGAGAAAGTCGGCTGAAAGCCGGCTGAAAGCCGGCTGCAGCCAAGATTGGCTGCCCCACAAGGCAACGAAGCAACCCTTGTTCATGGCTTTCTTGGCTGCTTAGGCTGACCGAACTCGTCCAATTTGGGCTCCCTGCGAGGCGGCGCGGCGAGCACGGGCTCATTTGGATCGGCGTCGGTTGGATCGGTAATCAACAGGGGCGCGACCGGTTTCGGCCTAGGCGTAGGCGCAGGCGGCGGGCCCGGGTTGTCCATCGCTGGTTTGACCTTGGGCACCGCGACTGCTGCAGGCGGCTGAGCTTCGCGCAGTCCGGGTAGCTTGCTGAAATCGGGAGGTGTGGACGTGTATGGATTCTGCCCGTAGGCATGGTGCTGAGCCTCGCCTACCTGCTTGTACTGATCCTTCAATCGATCCGCATCGGTGGTGAACATGCCCGACGTTTGGGAACTCGCTGGATTTTCCTGCGATTCTGGCGGGGGAGCCGTGAGCTTGATGCCGGGACTCGATATTTCCACATCCGGAATTGGCTGATGTACGGATTCGAGAACGATCAGGACTTCCTCAAGGCCCCCTTGAAATCCGCTTGGCGTGACGTAGATTTCTTTCAAGTTCCGTCCGCTGCGCACAGCGGTAACCTGCCCAACCGGAAAGCCCTTGGGGAAAATGCGATCGTCGCCCGAGGTGTAAAACCACTCCCCGATCTCAATCTTTTCTTCGTTCTGAATGTAATCAACCAGCACCGTGCCGTCGTGCCCCTGCCCCTTCAGCGTACCGTGGACGCGATTTTTCTGAGAGATTACGCCAGCGCCGAAATTGACGTCGGTGATTAGCAGCACTAGCGACGCGGTCGGATAGGCCGCCACCACTTTGCCTACGATTCCATCCGGGGTAACTACGGCCATGCCGCCTTCCACGCCGCTGCCGGATCCTCGGTCGACAAATACGACCTTGGAGTTTGCTCCTGTGCCGTTTCCGATGATCCGCGCAGCCAGCGTTTTCGAAGGTGCTCGGGATTGAAATACGCTCAGCGCTCGAGCGCGGTCGGCGGTGGAGAGTTCCGTTCGCAGATATTGATTGTCGAGCTTTAACTGCCCGACTTCTTTCCGCAGCTTATCGTTCTGGGAGCGCGTGTTGATCAGGACGAAGTAGTCTTCGACGAAGCCCCAGGTGTTTCTTCTTACTACTTCCAAAATTCGTTCTACGGGTGTGACCGCAGTCACGGCCCAGAGGCGCAGCAACGGGACATCCTTGCTGGTTTTCACTTGGTAGGCGATCAGCAAAAGCTGTGCCGCAACGACAACCAGCAGCACTGTGAGGTTTCTATAGCGGTTAAGTAAAAACTCCATAGCAGCCCTGCAGGCCGGACGGACCTACTCGATAGCCACGCGACGGAGGAGCTTAAAATCGGTCAGCATCTTTCCAGTACCCAGCACCACGCTTGCCAGAGGATCTTCAGCGATGGAAACCGGCAATCCCGTCTCCTCGCGAATTCGTTTATCCAAATTTTTCAGCATGGCCCCGCCGCCAGTAAGAACGATTCCGCGGTCGCTGATATCGGCGCTCAGTTCAGGCGGAGTTCGTTCCAGCGCCACCCGAATCGCATTCATGATGGTGGCCACGCACTCGCCCAGCGCTTCTCGAATTTCGCTGTCGTCGATGGTAACGGTCTTGGGCACGCCTTCGATCAAGTTGCGACCCTTGATCTCCATCGTGATCGGTTTGTCCAAAGGATAAGCCGACCCCACCGTAATTTTCACCGCTTCGGCCGTTCGCTCGCCGATCAGCAGGTTGTACTTGCGCTTTAAGAACTGCATGATGGCGTCGTCCATCTCGTTTCCAGCTACGCGAACGGAACGCGAATAAACGATGCCGGAAAGCGAAATAACGGCTACGTCGGTGGTGCCGCCCCCGATGTCGACCACCATGTTTCCAGAGGGCTCGGTGACGGGCAATCCCGCGCCAATGGCCGCTACCATGGCTTGCTCCACCAGATGCACTTCGCTCGCTTTCGCGCGGTAGGCGGAATCGATTACGGCGCGTTTTTCGACCTGCGTGATTTCGCTCGGGACTCCGATGACGATGCGGGGATGAACGAGAACCTTGCGTCCGTGCGCTTTCTGAATAAAGTAATTCAGCATGCGCTCGGTGACTTTGAAATCGGCGATGACGCCGTCTTTCATGGGACGGATGGCGACGATGTTGCCGGGCGTGCGCCCCAGCATTTCCTTGGCTTCTTTTCCGACCGCTTCCACTTCGCCGGTATTCTTGTTAATCGCCACGATGGACGGCTCATTAACCACAATGCCTTTGCCCTTAGCGAAGACGAGAGTGTTGGCGGTCCCCAGATCGATGGCCAGGTCCGATGAAAACAGGCTGAAAAGAGAGCGAATGTTCATGGATCGGTTGTAAAAGTTCCTTTAATTCGAGTCCTGGAGCCCAGCAGCGTTTCGGGCAGACCAAGTGCTGTCTGTTCGGAAGAGACCGGCAAATCGGCAGGGAAGGGCTCGGGACAGTCCTTCACGAGGGTAACATACTTCTTATGTCGCGGCGTCCCAGTTACAGTTAACGCTAAGCGCCTCTGTGATTTGCGCGAATACGACTTACGCCTTTGCTGTCGAAATCGCCAAAGCCGAATCCACCAAGTAGGCTGCTAGCGGGTTCGGTCTCAACTGCGCGAGACCGTGAATCACCCAAGCCGCATTTAGCTCTGCGCCTGCTCGGGTAGTGTGCGTATGCTCGTCGGCGAAGAGCGGCTCTACCTTCTCCGGGCCGAGTTCCTCGTAGCGCTTGGCTACGAGCTCATTCAGGTCCAAAAAGGCTACTTTTTCCAGCAGAGCTACTTCGGCGGCCCAGCCGCCATAGCTATCTTTGGATCGGACTACACTGCCCTCTTTCCAGATCTTGCGCGGGATCGGCGAACAAACCACCGCCGTAGCACCCTTCGCTTTCGTTTCCGTTACGAACTGATCCAGGTACCAACCATAGGTATGCACAACTTCGTGTTTCTTCGTGAGTGGATTATCGATCTCGCGTATTTCATCGCCGATGCCGGGCAGGGAACCGCGCGCGCGGGTGGGCTCGTCGGGAGCACCGCCGTCATTGTGTCCGAATTGCATCATGACCACGTCGCCGCTAGCGAGCAAGGTCAGCACCTGCTCCCACTGTCCGCCCGTATAGTATGTGCGGCTGCTTCGTCCGCCTAGTGCCCTGTTGATCACCTTGATCTTGGCAGGGTTGAAGTATTGCGCCAGGGGTTCGCCCCAACCCCACTGGCCGTTTGCTCCATCGCCCCTTCCATTGCGGACCGTGGAGTCGCCGATCAGGATCAGCGAGGGTAGATCCTGCGCCCAAACGCGGGTAATGCCTAGCATGGGAAGGGTCGCGAACAATCTTCGGCTAATTTCCATAAGGTTTCAAACTGGATGAGGATGGGCTCGCAGGCACCGCGAAATCCTCTCTCGAATCGGGATGCGCCGGGTCGAACTGTGGCACGTCACGCGCGAGATCCTTGCGCAGTTCCAGCTTGCTTTTCCGAATGCCTTCCACTACGCAGCGGGCCAGCTCATAGCTTCCGTAGTTATTATGATGGGTGGCATCGCCCGGTGCAAACGCCTCCGGGCCGTGCGCGGGGCCGATCGCCTCGTACAGAGTCTTGCTCATTGCATTCAAATCGATCAGAGTGACTTCCTCCTCGCGAGCGACACGCCGAACCGCGTCGGGAAAATCGCCCAGCGAGTTCGTAATTCGGCCTTCCGGATCAAAGGTAAGCCGCTGCACCGGAGTGAGCAAGACAGGGATCGCGCTGTGCTCCCGGACTCCCGCTATCATCTGCTTGAGAAACGCGCTATAGCTGGTGAAAGCACCGGCTCCGGGCAACTTGTCCTTCTGATCGTTGTGCCCCATTTGGATGAACAGATAATCTCCCGGCCGAATAACGCTAAGGATCTTCGCGAAGCGATTCTCTCCTAGGAACGAGCGCAACGATTCGCCCGACTCGCCATGATTGGCAACCACTACTTTGTCATCGAAAAAGCGTGTAATCATCTGACCCCAGCTATTGAACGGCTCTCTCGGCTGGTCCGTCGATGTAGAATCGCCTGCGATGAAAACCGTCGGGACATCGTTCACAGGTTCAATCGATATTTCGCGCACTGCCGGATGGCTGCCGTTGAATTCGAGAGTTAGCCGATCATCCCAGGCCCAGGTTTCCGTAGTCTTCTCGCGCTCCTTCAGGTTTACCGCGCCCCCGCCGGCGATTTCAGGTGTTCGGACATTCACGAGGAAAGTCTTGCGCAGGATTTGGCCCGGTGCGGTGATGGCGTTTTCGACCATGAGACGGCGCAGCTCCGCTTTAACGGTGGTCCGAGCTTCGCGTGTCTCGTCCCCGAGCAAGACGGTAACGCGATAGTTCCCTTCAGGAACCGCCACTGAAAAGTAGAATGCGGAATCAGGTGTTGCGCCGGGCATGGGCTCAAATCCGGAACCGCGTTCGGACGTGTACGGGGGACGAGGGTCGCCCGATCCGAAGGTAAACCGCATTGGATCGGCAAAAGCGTACGTGGCCGAAAGATTCAGAAGTGCCGCTAATGCCAGCGCTTTGGAACACATATAGCATTAGCATAGCTTTGGGTAGCAGTTGCGTTGTCCTCCGGCTTGCCGTCGCCCAGGAAGTGCGGAGCTTTACAATGAAGCGATGATCTGGCTGCTTCTCGTGCTTATCTTTGCTTGCCCACACTCGGCTGCCGCGCAGACGGCAACTCTCGATGCTCGCCTAGCCAAGTGGAAGCCAGTGGACATGCCGTTCAATGCCACTGGATTAACTCTGCGCGAGCGCAAGCTGGTGGAGAAGCTGGTGGACGCTGCGCGCCAGATGGAGCGCATCTACTGGCGGCAAAACGATCCGGAAGCTCTCGATCTCTACCTGAAGACCAGAGACCCGAAGCTGAAGCGTCTGCTGACGATCTACGGCAGCCGCTTCGACTTGGTGGAGGAGAACAAGCCGTTCGTCGGCGCTGAGCCGCTTCCTCCAGGTCGGAACATCTATCCGAAGGGTCTCACGCGCGAGCGCATCGAACAATACGTCAAGCAGCACCCTGAGCAGAAGGCCCAAATCTATAGCCCGTATACCGTGCTGCGCTGGAAGGGTGAGCGTCTGGATGCGATCCCTTTTCGAGCCGAATACAGGGAATTTCTGGAGCCCGCTTCGAAGCTTTTGCTGGAAGCCGCCGATCTCAGCGAAGATCCCGCTTTCGCGAGTTACCTGCGGCTGAGAGCGAGCGCCTTGCTTCGGGACGACTACTATGAGAGCGACGCGGCTTGGGTGGACGTGAGCGCACCGAAGATCGACGTGATCCTGGCCCCGAACGAGACTTATCTGGACGATGTCCTAGGGGTAAAGACTTCGTTTGAAGCCGCTGTTCTGATCCGGAATGAGCAGGAGAGCCGCAAGCTCGATCTCTATCAGAAGTACGTTCCCGACATTCAGGATGCGCTTCCGCTGGCTGCCAGGGATCGCCCCTCCAAGCGCGGCCATCTTACTCCGATGGAGGTGATGGACACGCCTTTCAGAGCGGGCGATCTGCGCCACGGCTACCAAGCTGTTGCTGACAATCTGCCCAACGATCCGCGCATCCATGCCGCTAAAGGAACCAAGAAAATCTTCTTTAAGAATTTTATGGACGCCCGGGTCAGCTATGTCGTGCTGCCTCTTGCCAAGTATTTGATGACTGCGGATCAGGCGGCAAAGGCGTCGGCAGAGGGTTATCTCGCGGCTGTCGTGTTGCATGAGATTTGCCATGGGTTGGGTCCCGCGTACTCGCGTGCGAAGGAGAAAGAGCTCGACATTCGCGAAGCGATCGGTCCCGTATATGCGGCGCTGGAAGAGGCGAAGGCGGACGTGGTCGGAATGTTTGGATTAGCGTGGCTGATGGATCACGGTGCTCTGTCCAAGTCGCGGGCGGAGGAATATTACGCGTCCTACGTTGCTGGCATCTTCCGCACGTTGCGTTACGGGATTGCGGAAGCGCACGGACGCGCGGAGATGATGGAGTTCAATTACTTGACCGAGCAGAAGGCGGTGGCGGAACGAGGAGGGCGGTATGCGATCGACTTCGCACGCATTCCGGCTGTACTCCAAATGTTGGCCAAGGAGCTGTTGCAACAGGAGGCTACGGGCGATTCAGCGCGGGCCGAGGCGTGGTTTAAGAAATATGACAAGATGCCAGCGGGTTTAAAGTCGGCACTGGATGCGGCGAAGGATGTACCGGTGGACGTTGATCCTGTCTTCGCATTTAAAGACAACATTCGTTAGATCTCCAACCGGTACCTTCAACGTCTGGTACCCCAGTTTGATGTCGCTGAACAAGCCACGGCCATCTCTCGGCGTCGCCCTTCAACGGGATATCGTCGCGGTCAGCACATTGCAATTCTGATGTGCTAAATTAATATCACCTGACGTTTGAGCAATTCGGGGACGTAGCTCAGTTGGTTAGAGCGCCGGCCTGTCACGTCGGAGGTCGCGGGTTCGAGCCCCGTCGTCCCCGCCATCTTTCCTGCATCCTAAAAAGACTCTTTCTCTAGGCACGCGTACTGCGGGCGATCAGGGATACTTGGGAACGGCTTTTAAATTCAGAACCCGCATGCGATTCCAGGGCAGATTCGCAAGATACGGATTTTTCGGAACGCCCACGCTTAACCAGGTCTGATTTCCATGGTTCACATCCGTCTGGCCATAAAACGCCACGGTCCCGCCAGTATCGGAGACATACGCCCCATAGGTCTGCAGCGCCCTGGCTAGGACTTTTTCCCATGCTGGCCAAGCCTGTACTGCGACATTGAAGCTCGGGTCGAGCTGGATATGCGCGCCTTCGGGGATCGAATTCGGGTCCTTGTTTGTGCCGTCAGTCGCGGTTGCCGGTCCGACGTAGCCGGTACGCGGCTTCGGAACCGTGACGCTGAGGGCATGGTCGATGTGTCCTTGCCCGATTTCCTCCGGCCGGACCACCCCGCCCATCGCCGAGAAACCTGCAGCTACTGCGCCTCCGCCGTGCTGCCCCGGCGCAACATTCGCGCCCCACCCGTACAAGTCGCCGATGAAGCGACCTCCCGCAGACCAAATGTCGCTCCCTGCTTCGTAGGATGCGGCCCACATGTCCAGTTCCTTCTTGCCGTCGATCACCACCAGATGGTGGTCGGACCCGGTTGTCGGCGTCGCGCCCTTCGGAATTCTGAAGCTGACGGGTCCATTGCAGTAATACAGCAAGCAGGGGACGGTGTATAATTTGTCGGATGCGGAAGCGCTCACGAGCCCGATGCCCCAGTCGTCGCCGTTGGCGAAGGCCGCTTTCCTGGCAGAAGGAAGAATGGCGGTCCTGATGATGGCTGCCGAATTCGGGTCAACCGCGGGG
>JANXQZ010001146.1 GCA_025353235.1 Bryobacterales bacterium | reverse complement strand
ACCATCGCGTCGGCAGCGGCGACTCGAATCGCATCCGGCAACGCGTCCGCCAGGGATGCTTTGCCTTCCAGCGAAACACCCGCTTGAAGTGCGTACGACTTCAAACGCGCTTCTACGCGAGTCAACCGAGCGTGGCCATGCTGAAGCAGCGCATCCAAATATTCGAGAGTCCGGGGGTGACCGCCGATGACGCGTTCGATGAGTCGCACATCCTCCGACGACCGTGCTCGCAGCCCCTGATGCCGCAGCATCAGCTTGCGGGCTTCGGCGCGGGAGAGCGGACCGAGGTCCACGCGATGCAGGCTATCCGCGTCCGGTAAGGGGTAACGGCTAGTGATCAGAATCTTGCCGCACTGCGCCGCCTGGAGGAGAGTTTGGAAGAGGCTTGCCAGCACGGGGTCAAGGAAGCGCTCGCCCAGAAGCGCGAGGTTGTCCTCGAAGTTGTCGAACACCAACAGCAGTTCGTGGTGCTGGAGCAATTCCTGAAGGCGCGCCATGCGGACGGGTTCGGGTGTCTGCTCCTCCAGCAGCGTGCGTGCGGATTTGGCCAACTTCGGATCAGAATCGTCCCACAGGGCAGTGCCCACTTCCTTCGCCAAGCTGCCGAGGTTCCACTTGCCGCTGAGGGTTACGATGCGCCAGCCGCGCTCGGACATGCGCTGGAGGATGCGTCCGGCAACGCTGCTCTTGCCCACTCCGCCGGTCCCGAGGATTTGGCAGCCTGCCTCGCGACCCTCAGTGAGCACGCCGAGGATCTCGCGGGTCTCGCGGCGACGCCCGATCAGCTCGCCGATCTTGAGCAGAGGAACTGCGCCGACCGATGGTGCTGGTAGCGAGTCCCGCACGGGTTGCAGATCCAGGCTGCGGTCAATCAGCTCACGCTCTTCACCCGCCAGGAAGAGGGAGGGAGTCGCGTACTCGGCCAATACGCCGGAATCGAGCTGCCCTTGCGCGAGGCGCTTCCGCCGCTTTTCTTCCACGTCGCGGCGGGCGATGGACAGCATGCGCGCGGGCAGGGGGCGTTCGGCGCTGGCGAGCTTTTCGTAGAAATCGCCGGCGAGTTCGGTGGCGTATTGGTCAGAGACTGACGTCTGCATGGCCAGCACGGCAGGCACTCCATTGCTGAGGAGACCCTGTGCGAAGGACGCCGTCTCGCTGTCCCCGACTCCGCCGAGACAGGAGGCTAGAAACACGAGCGGGGCGGGGTGGCCGGAGTCGCGGATCTTCGCCGCCAGATCCTCTGCCGTGGCGCGCTGGGGTCGGCCGTCTTCGTCCTCCAGCTCCAGAATGCCCTGGTTACCATGGCCGGAGAGGTGGAGCACGTGGTAGCAGCGCTCGCGGAGCGCCTTGCCGATCTGGTCCAGGCTGCCGACCTCCAGCACGCGCACATGGGCGTTGCCGAGGAGGCGGGCTTTCTCCACCGAGTCGAGGATGGTTTGCAGCTCTTGCTCGCTGTCGAGCACGGCGTTGCGGGAGGTGCCTTCGTCGGGAGCGCCGACGGCTACGAGGATTTTCAGGGGTCCGGGTGCGCCTGCTTTCTGGGAGGCGGGCTGCGATCCGAGACGCCGCCAGACGAAGACACCGGGGAGCAGGGCGGGGACACGGCCATCCGGGAGGCGGGCGGCTTCGAAGGGGATGCTTAAGAGGCGCGGGTCGGGTGTTTCGAAGATGAGTTCGACCTCGCGGCTGGAGGAGGGCGCGGTGTCGAGCAGGTTGGCCAGGTGGGATGCGGCGGTGGCGGGGAAGACGACGCGCCCGATCGCGTCGCCGAGTTTGTGCAGTTCCCGGTCGCGGTGTTGCGCCAACTGGGTGTCGGCGATGCGTCCGCCAGGCACGCGGGTGTTGACGAAATCGGCGTAGGAGAAGTGGAAGTCGGCTCCGGGTTGGACGGTGGATTCGGGGCTGGGCGGCTGCTGGTCGATTTGGGCGGAGACGGCTAGATTTTGGTGGCCGAGATCGCGGAGGCGGATGAGGAAGCGCGTGCGGTCGGGCTGGGGTTGGGTGCGCAGCGGGGGTTTATGCGTGCGTTGCTGGATGGCGTCGATTAGGTCTTGGACTTGGTCAGCGGCTACGCGGGATCGGGAGCGGAGGAGGGCAGGGATTTTGGCGTCGAGGTCGAGGAGGACAGGGATGAGCGGCTTGTTTTCCTCCACGGTGAGCACGGTGAGGGCGTTGATTTCGGCTTGCTGCCACTTGCCTGCCAGGGAGCTGATGGAAAAGAAGACGAGTCCGACGTCGCAGGAGTCTAGGCCTTGGTTGATCTTGGTGACGAAGTCGTCGCCGGGGAGGATCTCCCAGCCATCGAACCAGGCATCGATTCCGGCGGCATTGAGCTGGTTGGCGATGGCGAGTACGCGCGGTTTGTCGACGGAGCGGTAACTGAGGAATACCCGGCGCGGCTCGCTCATGAGAGTCCTGGTTACGGTAACACAGGTTTGCAGAGAGTTACTTTCTGGTCCGCTATCCTGGGCCGTATGCGGTTCCGTAATCGAGCGAGAAAGCGTGAAAGGGAAGTGCGGGAACGTCGTCTACAGAACGGTGCGTCAGAAGATATCCAAGCACTAAGTTGGATGGAATACGGAATGCCGCAGGCCCCAATCGACATACTGCTAGTGGAAGATAATCCGGGTGACGTGTTTCTGATCAGTGAAGCGTTGGCCATGGGACGAGTTCCAAAGCGCGTTCACGTAGTGGAAGATGGCGAAGACGCATTGCGCTATCTGTCCAAGCAGGGTAAATTTCGCGATGCTCGTCCGCCGGATCTGATCCTGCTCGATCTCAATCTGCCCAAGATTGACGGCCGGCAGGTTCTCGAGATCGTGAAAGAAAGCCGAGATTTGCGCCACATTCCCATCGTGGTCCTGAGCACGTCAACTTCGGAGCGAGACGTGGTATCCGCCTACGAGCACCATGCAAACTGCTACCTAGGGAAGCCCGCCACGCTAGAGGAATTCTTTGAGTTGGTCTGCCAAGTAGAGGAATATTGGCTGCAGTGCGTTGCGCTCCCGGCGTTGTAAGCTATGAGATTGTATAATCCCGATGCCCATTGAAGCCGTCGTTGCCGCTAGTGAGATCCTGCTCCTGGCGAAGAGGGAAGAAGAAATCGCCGTGATCCGGGAGGCCACCGATTGCCACAGCCTCAGCGTGGTGTCGGAATGCCCCGACGTAGTCAGCTTTCTCCGCCAGCAAGGCAAGTATGCCAACGCTACCCGTCCAGACCTGATCCTGCTCGACATGGATCTGTCGAACACCGAAGAGTGCGAAGTCCTAACCGAAATTAAAAAGAACTCCGAGTTTAAGCGAATTCCCATCGTGGTGATCGCGTCCTCGGAGCGATACGAGGATGTATTTCACGCCTATGATCTACACGCGAACGCCTACATACGCAAACCCGCGGACCGGACAGAACTGGTGAGAGTGCTGCGCGCAACCCTGCAATTCTGGCTCACGCTGGTGCGTTTGCCTAAACAATAGCGCTAAAAACTATGCCCTCACGTCCTTTTGAAATCCTCCTGGTGGAAGACAGCCCTGGCGATATTTGGCTCACTCGCGAGATCCTGATGCAAGGCCCGATCCCGAAGAACATTTCGGTTGTAACCGATGGTGAACAGGCTCTCGACTATCTGTTTCAACGCGGCAAATTCAGCGGCGCCCGCCGACCCGACTTGATCCTTCTCGATTTGAACCTGCCTCGCGTGAACGGACTCCAGGTGCTGACGCAGATGAAAAAGGATTCGGGGCTGCGCGCGATTACCGTAGTGGTGCTGACAACCTCGGAAGCGCGTAGCGATATAAACGCCGCCTACGATCTGAACGCGAACTGCTACATCGTGAAACCGGTGGACCTTGAGCAGTTCACGCAAGCGATTCGCGGCATTGAGGAATTCTGGATGTCGATGGCCGTTCTGCCGACAACTTTACCGCCTATGGGTGCCGAAGAAGCGCAGGCAGAGCCCAAGGCGTCAGGTACGCCAGCGGAATCGAACGGCTCCGGCCTCCTAGGCAGCAAGCTTCGGCGGCGGCTCATGAGTCCCCGGCTGGTCCGCTATCCTGGACGGTATGCGCATTCTCCTGTGCCTGGCCGCCGCGTTGGGTCTCGCCGCTTCGGTGGCGCGCGGAGCTAACCCCACTCCAGTAATTCTGGATACCGACATTGGCGACGATATCGACGATGCGCTGGCGCTTGCCCTGGCATTGCAATCGCCCGAACTTAACGTTGTGGGCATCGTCACCGTGCTGCAGCAAGGGGAACGGCGCGCGGATTTGGTCTGGCGCATTTTAGAGTTGTTTGGGCGCACGGATATTCCGATAGGGATCGGCGCCGAAGAGCCCCTGCTCGCGAAATCCCGCGCGGGAGTGGTTCGGCAGACTCAGGCGCTCGCGGCATGTGGTAATCTGCCGCGAG
>JANXQZ010001140.1 GCA_025353235.1 Bryobacterales bacterium | reverse complement strand
ATCACGGACTGCGGCCCTGACCGACCCCAGATATCGTCGTTGTACATCGGCGAGTGAAGTGAATGGAACTTTAGGTCCGCGTCCCGGAACCAGTGGCCGAGTTCGGCGATCTGACTCGTGTTGCGATAATCCAAGTGCTGTCGGGCGCAGAAGATCTCCACTGCCGGGATGCCTGCGGCGAGAATTTTATCAAGCCACACGGTGGTCAGCCGGTGGTTGACGAAGAGATGGGTTGATAGGACGTGATTCATCAATACCCCACGGCCTTCCCTGGGCCGCGCCCGTCCGAGCCGCCCTGGAGCCACCCCTTATCGCTTACGATGGCCTCCACGCGGGCGATTACCACCGCTGTCTTTTCCGAGCTTTCGACGTTGTGGCCCATGGCTCGCAGCATCTCCAGTGTGTCGGGAGAGACGCCTTTCTCTATGTATAACTTGTCAGGCATCCATTGATGGTGAAAGCGCGGCCAATCCACGGCATCTTGCGCGTTCATGTGGAAATCGACCACGTTTAGGATCACCTGCAGCACGCCGTTGATAATGCGCGACCCGCCCGGCGCTCCTACTAACATGAACAGTTTGCCGTCTTTGGCGAGGATGGTGGGAGTCATGGAGGAGAGAGGGCGTTTGCTGGGCTGGATGGCGTTGGCTTCGCCCTGAATCAGGCCGAACAGGTTGGGCTCGCCGGGCTTCGCGGCAAAATCATCCATCTCATTGTTGAGCAGAAAGCCGAGGCCAGGCACCGTGACCCCGCTGCCATAACCGCCATTCAGCGTGTAGGTGACAGCCACCGCGTTGCCTTCCTGATCGACGATATTGAAGTGCGTGGTCTCCGTGGACTCGGTAGGGGTCAGATTGCCGGGCCTGATCTTGTCGCTGGCGCTGGCGTGTAGGCGGTCAATAGATTCGCGGCGCGTCGCGACATACTTGGGATCGAGAAGCCTCGGGATGGGGACTTTGAAGAAGTCGGGATCGCCGAAGTACTCGCTGCGGTCGGCGTAGAAGCGGCGCATCGCTTCGGATACATAGTGGATCTCGGCTGCCGATCCGGCTCCTGATTTTTCGTAGCCTGAACCTTCCAGCATGCCCAGCATTTGCAGAATGCCGATACCGCCGGAGCTGGGGGGCGGGGAAGTGATCACTTCGTATTCGTGATAACGTCCGGTGAGGGGCTTGCGTTCGGAGGCTTGGTACGCCTTCAGATCTTCGAGCGTGATGTTGCCGTTGTTGGCCTGCTGCGCGGCGGCGAACTTCTTCGCTATTTCGCCTTCGTAGAAATCCTTGGCTCCGTATTTCTTTATACGCTTCAGCGTGGCGGCGAGTTGAGGTTGCTTGAAGGTGTCGCCTGGCTGGTAGAGATCACCATTCTTTAGAAAGATGCGCTTGGAATCGTCGAATTTTTCCAGGAGCTTGGAGCCGCTCTTCAGCGATTCGGAAAGAGCGTAGGAAACGGTGTAGCCTTTCTCGGCGAGCTTGACGGCAGGGTTCACGACCTTGGCCCACGACTGTTTGCCGAATTTCTTGTGAGCGTATTCGAAGCCACGCACTGAACCCGGAACGCCGGAAGCACGCCAGCCGACTAAGCTATCACGCGTTGGCTTCCCGTCAGGTCCGAGATACATGTCGCGCGTGGCGGAGAGCGGCGCTTTCTCGCGGAAGTCGATGAAGGTGGTGGTTCCGTTGGCGAGGCGGATAAGCATGAAGCCGCCGCCTCCGAGATTGCCTGCAAAGGGGTG
>JANXQZ010001127.1 GCA_025353235.1 Bryobacterales bacterium | reverse complement strand
AGCACCGAAGACCCAGTCGAATTCATCGTCTCTTTTTCATGTTTCGAAGGCGTCAATCCTTGGCCGCTCGTGTTTCCCGCTGCCCAAGCCGCCGACAGAAAATAGCTGTTGCCGATCCTGTGAAAGGTCAAATAACTGTCGTACTGCCGACCCTTGCGCTCAACCGGGTACACCCGGACCATCACGGCTTGCCTGGACTCTTTGTTACGCAACGTCAGAACACTCCGATTCTGCTCGATGCGGTAATCGCCCGCCGCCATCCGGGACTGGCCAGCTTCAAAGGCGAACGGAACATGCGCGGTAATTGCATCGTAGTCCTGTGCCGTCGCGGGCAAAGAAGCGCAGAGGCTGGCGAGACCCAGGGTCGCCACGGCCGTCAAGAAATTTCGATTCATGGTAGTCTCCTCTTGTCTGTTCGGCTGCGAATTTTGCTTACTTCGCTTTGGCTCGAACGCTTTCCTTAGGTGCATCCGGGGGGCCTAAGAGGCTTCCAGGGTGCTGGCCCCGAGAGCGTGATGTCATATCATTGAAAGCAATCAAGTTGGCAGCCCTTAGCTCTGGTCCCCTAGGTTGCGCCCGCTTCAGCAAACCTCACTTGCTGGTGAGTTTGCTCTCTTGAAGGAGAGAACCGGCGATGACGACTCGATTGATTGCGATCACAGGCCCCTTGCAGGGCAGTTCCTACGAGTTGGGCGACACGGAAATTACGATCGGGCGATCGTCTGAAAACCAGATCCGCATTGAAGATCACAGAGTCTCGCGGCAGCATTGCTCAGTCCGGCGCGAAAGCGATCAGTTCCGTGTAGTCGACTTGCAGAGCCATAACGGCGTACTGGTCAACGGTGCGCGCGTGGACGAACGGTTGATCGAAAACGGAGACCGGATTCAAATTGGCGGCTCTACATTCTTGTTTTCAAGCGGCGAGGAAACGCCACCGCTCGCGGGTATTTGCCTGGAAGACACGACTGAATCGGCGAACTCTACCATGTTTTCCGCCGAGTCGTCCGCTAAAAGATCCGAGGCGCGCCCAGGCGTCATTGCGTTCCTCTTAAAAATCACAGCCGCTCTTTCAGTGGCCAGGACTGTTCCCTCTGTACGCGATGCGTCCGCAAGGGGCATTCTCGAAGGTTTGCTGCTGGAACTGTTATTCGAGGTGATCCCGGCCGAGCGTGGGGCTGTTGTGCTTATAGACAGCGGTTCGTCCGAGCCCTCGGTCGCCTATACTCGGGAGCGAGGCGACGGCAGGCCTGGACTCGTTCGTGTGAGTAGGACCGTGGTGCGGCGAGTTCTGGAACAACGCTCCGGCTTACTCATGAATTTTGGTCTCTCGTCAACGGTGTCCAAGGATGTGGAGTCTGCAGTCAAGGGCGAGAGCTGGGCAAACGATTCCGGTTGCGCCTCGGTTCTGGCTGCGCCGCTTTTGGTGTCGGATTGGGACGATTTTGACCAGCGCAGCCCAACCCGCGCTTTAGGTGTCATCTACCTGCAGAGCGACTCAACCCCTTTTCAAGAGAGTCATCTTGAACTGATAACGGAGGTGTCGGTAGTCGCTTCCGTGGCCTTTGAAAACGCATTGTATCTGGAAGGGCTGCGGAAGGAAAACGAACTCCTTCAGACTGCGGTGAGCCTGGAGCACAACATGATCGGCAACAGCGCCCCGATGCGCGAACTGTGCGCGAAAATCACGCGGGTTGCAAAGACCGACTCCACGGTTCTGATCATGGGTGAAAGCGGAACGGGCAAGGAGTTGGTGGCGCGGGCGCTTCACGAGGACAGTCCGCGGGCAGCCAAACGCTTCGTTGCGATTAATTGCGCCGCGCTGACGGAGACGCTGCTGGAAAGTGAGCTATTCGGCCATGAGAAAGGTTCTTTTACCGGGGCTACGGGCCAGAAACTCGGCAAGCTCGAGATGGCTGAGAAGGGCACAGTTTTCCTGGATGAGATCGGAGAGATGCCTCTTCACTTACAGGCGAAGGTGCTGCGTGTCCTGCAGGAACGCGAGTTTGAACGGGTGGGTGGCACGCGCACTCTGAAGCTGAACATCCGGGTTCTGGCGGCAACCAACCGGGATCTTTTGGCTGAGGTGCGGGCCGGGAGATTTCGCGAAGATCTTTACTACCGCCTCGCCGTAGTGACGCTGCGCACGCCTGCACTCCGTGAACGAGGCGATGACATTCTGATGCTGGCCCGAAATTTTGCGGCCCGGCATAGTGCGATATGCAAGCGGAGATTTGCCGGCTTCACTCCCAAGGTGGAGCGATTGTTGTGCAGCTACGATTGGCCGGGCAACGTACGCGAGTTGGAGAACGCGGTAGAGCGCGCAGTGGTGCTGGGCTCCGGGGAGCGCATCCGCGAAGAGGATCTGCCCGAATCGTTGTTTGAAGCGGTGGGGCCCGATCCCGAAGAATCGAGCGAGTCTCTACAGTCGATCGTCTATGCTTCGAAGCAGAAGGCGGTAGCGAATGCTTTGGCCCAGAGCGGGGGAAGCGTTACAAAAGCTGCCAAACTGCTCGGCGTGAATGGGAATTATCTGCATCGGCTGATCAACAATCTGAAGCTGCGATGAAAGTCGCTATCTTGCGCTTTTCACGATCATTAGATCGAGCTCCGTGTAACAGCGCACTGCGTCTAGAAACCGCATCCAGTTCAGGGGCTTCAACACATAGCTGTTCGGTGGCAAGCTGTATGTCCGGAGCAGCAGCTGCCGCTCGACAGGGGAGGTGGTGAGCACCACTACCGGAATGTCCCGCAGTTCCGCATCCGTCTTAACCTCGGCCAGCACTTCGGTTCCGCTCTTCTTCGGTAAGTTCAAATCGAGAAGAATCAGATCCGGTCGCTGCATAGCCGCGTATTTCCCTTGCCGACGCAAGTAGGCCAGGGCGGCGTCCCCGTCGCCCACCACGTTCGTTGTATTCTGAATCCGGCCTTCCTTCAACGCTTCGCGAGCCCAGCGGACATCCGCCGGATTGTCCTCCACCATGAGGATCTCTATGGGGCAGCAAGGCACCTCGGTCACCATTCGATCCACTCTCCGGATTATCCAGCGGTCGGCTGGGGCTTCTTGTCGTCTTCTTTCTTTTCTTCTCTCTTGGGCTGAGGCTTTGGAAGAGTTTTGCGAGGCAGCATTTCAGGACGGGTGGCGGCGTTATAGACGAACGAAGCGATGATAGCCGAAGCCTGCATCAGGTCCCCGGCCTGAATACGATCGTAGACGTCCATATTGGAATGATGGGTACGGGTGCTGTATTCCATAGGCTCCTGGATGAATTGGAAGCCTGGCAAACCGACTGCATCGAATGAAAGATGATCCGTGCCGCCCGTGTTTCGGATGCTCAGCGTGGAAGCGCCCAGATCCTGGAAGGGTTTGAGCCACGCATCGAAAATCGGCCGGACCATGTCGTTGTTTTGCAGATACACGCCGCGGATTTTTCCAGTGCCATTGTCGAAATTAAAGTACGCCGCGAG
>JANXQZ010001124.1 GCA_025353235.1 Bryobacterales bacterium | reverse complement strand
GGAGATCGATCCGAAGTACGTTGACGTGATCTTGCGACGGTGGCAGCAGTATACGGGGAAGCAGGCCGTGCTGCCCTGTTATGAGGAGTTCGCCCTCGCTGATTGTGCCCTGCCCTTCGAAGCGCGCCACCTCGTCGTCGGTCGGCCATTGGCCGATCTGGACCCGGCGTGCAAACGCCTCGATCTCGACCCTCGTCAGCGGCGTGTATTGGACAACGGGCGCAGGGACGAGCACACTCTTCAATCTTCCGACCCGCCGTTGGAGTGACCCGAGTGACACAGCGGAACCGCTCATCCTGCGGCTGGCACCCTTTCTTGTGCGATTTCATCAAAGGTTCGCCCGTCGCCGTCCAGCACGGCCTGCTTCCCCGTATACTGCTGCCACCGTCGCAAGATCACGTCAACGTACTTCGGATCGATCTCCACGCCATAGCAGACGCGCCCGCTCTGCTCGGCTGCCATCAGCGTCGTGCCCGATCCCAGGAAGCAATCGTAAACAGACTCGCCATGTAGCGTGTGGTTGAGGATCGGGCGGCGCATCACCTCCATGGGCTTCTGCGTCGGGTGGTCGAACTTCTCCTCTTTCGTTCCGCTCCCGAAGATGAACTTCGGCGAAGCGGCATCCCAGATCGTCGAGTTCTCGCCTGCCTTGCCGTGCCATGGCGCGTTCTTCTTGCGCACGTACCAGCAAGGCTCGTGCTGATACCAGTAGTGCGTCCGCGTGAGAACGATGCGGCCTTTGTTCCAAATGATCTGCTGGGGATAGAGGAATCCAATGCGAAGCAATCCGTTCAGAACCTCCCTCGTGAATACCGAAGCATGCCAGACATAGGCCACTTCGAGGCTCGGCACCAGTTCAAAGGCCTCCGACCAGTCCGCGCGCGTGTCGCCGGAGATCGTCGTTTCCGTATGGCCCTCCGTCCGGCGTTTCATGTAGCTGGCTTCCGCAGGTCCGCATCCGTTAAGTCCGGCCCGGTCCCGCCATTCGGAATCCAGCGAAATTCCATAAGGCGGATCGCAGACCAGCAGGAACGGTTTGGCGTCTCCCAGCAGCTGTGCAACGACTTCCGGCTGAGTGCA
>JANXQZ010000976.1 GCA_025353235.1 Bryobacterales bacterium | reverse complement strand
TGATTGGCGCGATCCGGCTAAATGCGCCCCAAATCCCCTGGGTCTCTACTTTGACCGGCGAGTGGATTACTGCCGAGCAAGCCGGCAGTCCCGAGTATTGGACACGCCATTGCCGCGAAACGGTGCAGTTCTCAAAGGCCGTCCGTCGGCTCCAGCGTGACCGCTCTTGGTGCATTCTCGAAACCGGGCCGGGACAGGCTCTTTCCACTCTGGTTAGGCAGCATGGAAACGCTCCAAACGCTTCGACCGCCATAGCCAGCCTTCCCGATGCGGCTTCATCGCAAACGGAGTCCGCGTCCATGCTAGCGGCTGCCGGACGGCTCTGGCTGTGCGGCATCGAACCAAACTGGCTTCGCATTTTCAATGGCGAGCGCAGGCGTCTCATCTCTCTTCCGGCTTACGCGTTCGACCGGAAACGCTACTGGGTCGACCCGCCGAAAAAAATCACCACTGCAATCCTAAGGAAGGAACCAATGCCCGTTGCGGCCAATCCCGTGAACTCGCCCGCCCGCCTGGACCGGCTGCGCGCGGAACTAGTCGCGCTCTTCGAAGACCTGTCCGGCATGGATCTGCAGACAGTCTCGGCTGGCGTGAATTTCCTCGAGCTGGGTTTCGATTCGCTATTTTTGACTCAGGCCACCCTGGCAATTGAAGGCAAGTACGGCGCGAAGATCCGGTTCGCCCAGCTGCTGGACGATCTCTCTACACTCGAGCAGTTGTCGGCTTACCTCGATTCCGCTCTTCCCGCAGACGTAGCAGCAGTTCCGGCACCAAATCTAATCGCCTCTTCGCAGGCGACTGGAATCGAGCAACTCATGAAAGATCAACTGCAGGCGTTCGCCGAGTTGACCGCTCGGCAGATCGAGGCCTTCAAAGGCTCGCCTGCACCGGTTGCAGCAAAATTTGAATCGTTCGGCCCTTTCAAGCTGATCCAAAAAGGTCCGGCAAGCGGCTTGACCGCGCAGCAGTCGGCGTATCTGGAAGGCTTCATAGACCGGTACACTACCCGCACCAAGGAATCGAAACGCCTGACCCAATTGCACCGGGCGCGCCTCGCCGATCCGCGCGTTGCGTCCGGCTTCCGCCAGCAGTGGAAAGAACTCGTTTACCCGATCATGATTGAGCGCTCTCGCGGGTCCAAGCTCTGGGACGTCGATGGAAACGAGTATGTAGACATTCTCAACGGGTTCGGGGTCACCATGTTCGGCCACGCCCCCGATTTTGTACGCCAAGCCGTTGCCGAACAGCTGGAAAAAGGAATCGAGATCGGGCCGCAGACGCAGCTAGCGGGCAAGGCGGCCGACCTGCTCTGCGAACTCACCGGAATGGACCGCGCCACCTTCTGCAACACAGGGTCCGAGGCCGTGATGGCGGCTATGCGGCTGGCGCGCACCGTGACTGGCAAAAACAAGATCGTCTTTTTCACGGGGGACTACCATGGAGCCTTCGATGAAGTCCTGGTAAAAGCGGCGGGCAGACCCGGCGGCCCCCCCCGGTCCAGGCCCATCGCGCCCGGCATCCCCGACGAGAAAGCGGCTAACGTTTTGGTGCTCGAATACGGCTCGCCAGCTTCGCTTGAAATTATTCGCGCCCACGCCCACGAACTCGCGGCGGTCATGGTTGAGCCGGTCCAAAGCCGGCATCCCAACCTGCGCCCGGTGGAGTTCCTGCGCGAACTGCGCTCCATTACCGAAACGTCCAATATCGCGCTGATTTTCGACGAGGTCGTCACCGGGTTTCGCACGCACCCTGGAGGAGCGCAAGCGCTTTTCGGCATCCAAGCTGACTTGGCCACATACGGGAAAGTAATCGGAGGCGGTCTGCCCATCGGGGCCCTCGTCGGCAAAGCCAAGTACATGGACGCCCTGGATGGGGGCATGTGGCAATACGGGGATGATTCGTCGCCCGAAGTTGGCGTGACTTTCTTCGCCGGCACCTTTGTCCGCCACCCGCTGGCCATGGCGGCCTGCTCGGCTGTTCTCAAGCACGTCAAAGCGGCAGGTCCCCAACTTCAGGATGATTTGAGCGAAAAAACTGGACAGTTGGTAAAGACCCTGAACGAATTGTTCGAGCGAGGCTCCGTTCCAGCCCGGATCGAGAGCTTCCGCTCAATATTCTATTTCGGCTTTCCTCCCAGCGAGAGGTTGGCCAGTCTGCTGTACTACCACCTTCGCGAAAAAGGCGTGCATATTCAAGAAGGCTTTCCGTGCTTCCTCACCACGGCACACACCGAACAGGATCTGGCGAAAGTCGTCGGAGCATTCCGCGACAGCATCGCTGAGATGCAGGTAGGGGGATTTCTTCCTGCAGCGGTGGAGGAACGCATGGCAGAGCCACTTGAGTGCGAAGCCCCGCTCACCGAAGCCCAAATGGAGATCCGGCTTTCGGCGCAAATGGGCGAGGAAGAATCCTGCTCCTACAACGAAGGGTTCACTATCCGGCTGCGAGGCGAACTCGATCAAGCTGCGCTCCGCGAAGCTCTTGAAACCGTGGTCAACCGCCATGAAGCCTTGCGCGCCACGCTCACTGCGGGCGGCGACGGCTTGCGAATTCTCGCCAAGCTAGAGGTGCCTCTTCCCGAACTGGATCTCTCGGCAGTTCCTAAAGCCGAGCAAACAAGCAGACTGCAACAGCTCAAGATTGCCGACGCCTACCTCCCGTTCGATCTCGTGCAGGGTCCGCTGGTCCGGGCTAAACTGGTGCGCCTCTCGTCAGACGATCATGTTTTGTTTATCACCGCCCACCATATAATCTGCGACGGGTGGTCCGTTAACATCATTCTGGGCGAGCTAAGCAGGCTCTACACGGCCCTCCGACAGGGTGCAACCGCCTCTCTGCCCGTGCCAATGCGTTTTAGCGAGTACGCCCGCCAGCAGGCGGCCGAGAGCGTCGATCCCAAGGTAGAAGCTTATTGGGTATCCGAATATGCCGAACCCGCGCCGCCCCTGGAACTTCCGCTCGACCGCCCCCGTCCGGCGCTCAAGTCGTACGAGGGGTCAACCTTCATCACCAGCATCGACGCAAGCGAATACCAGAGCATCAAAAAGTCTGGCGCACAGCGCGGGTCCACCCTGTTTAGCACTTTGCTGAGCGGATTCGAGGCCTTGCTTTCCCGCTTGACGGGTCACTTGGACATCGTCGTCGGCATCCCTTCCGCTGCGCAGTCCGCGCTCGCGGGCGAAACGCTGGTGGGCCACTGCGTGAACTTCCTGCCCATTCGAGTGCAACTGAACAGCGACGCCAGTTTCAAGGACTTGCTCGCTCAAACAAAGTGCAAAGTGATCGAGGCATACGAGCATCAGAGCTACACCTACGGCACGCTCGTTCGCAAGCTAGCGATTCCGCGCAATCCTAGCCGCCTGCCTCTCATCGAAGTGCAATTTAATCTGGAGCGGGTAGGAACAAGTCTCAAGTTTGCCGGCCTGCTGGCGGAGATCGACCAAAATCCCAAGCGCTTCGTCAACTTTGACATTTTTCTGAACGTGGTCGAATCGACCGAGGGACTGAAGCTCTACTGCGACTACAACACCGCTCTGTTCGACGAGGCGACTATCGCGCGCTGGCTGAGCCATTACCGGACTCTGCTGCTCGGGTTCGCCGAGAATGCCGAACTGCCCCTGCACGCTCTTCCGATGCTGAGCGAGGCGGAGCGCCGCACTCTCTTGACGGATTGGAATCAGACCGGCAGCGCTTATCCCGACCATCTTTGCGTGCATCAATGCATAGAGCAGCAAGCGGCTCGCACGCCGAATGCCGTTGCGGTCCGATTCGAAGACAAGCTCCTAAGTTACGCCGATCTAGATCGGCAGGCTAATCTGCTGGCAAGCTGGCTCACACGCAACGGGGTCGCCCACGGGATGCTCGTGGGTATTTCGCTCGAGCCGTCTCTCGAAATGCCGATCGCCGTGCTCGGCGTGATGAAATCGGGTGCGGCTTATGTACCTCTCGATCCAAATTACCCAGCTGATCGGCTCAAGTTCATCGAGCAGGATGCCGCGCTAAAAATGATCCTGACGGGCGATAACTGGCCAGCCCTCGATTCAGTGCAGCCCGCCCCGCTCCCTGCGGCGCAGTCCACCGATCTTGCTTACGTCATCTATACTTCCGGCTCGACCGGCAAGCCCAAGGGCGTTGAAATCTCGCATCGGGCGGTCATGAATTTTCTGTGGTCCATGCGCAGGGAACCCGGTCTCGCGCAGTCCGACAAGCTGCTTGCGGTGACGACGATGTCCTTCGATATCGCCGGCCTTGAGCTGTTTTTACCTCTCACGTCCGGAGCGGAGCTAGTGATCGCCCCGCGTGACACCACCCGCGATGGAAAGGCACTGGCTTCGCTTATTCAAACTGCTGCTATCACGATCATGCAGGCAACGCCCACAACCTGGAAACTGCTCATCGAAGCTGGATGGGCGGGTGATCCGGAGCTTAAAATGCTGTGCGGCGGCGAGGAGTTGACGCGGGACTTGGCAAATGAACTCTTGCCACGCGGCGCATCGCTCTGGAACATGTACGGTCCCACCGAAACCACGATCTGGTCCACTGTTTGGAAAGTTCAGCCCGGACCCGGCCCCGTGCTGATCGGAAGACCTATCGCCAACACGCGACTGTACGTGCTCGATGCCCGGCGCCTGCCAACTCCGATCGGAGTTCCAGGCGAACTCTACATCGCTGGCGACGGTTTGGCGCGCGGCTATCTAAACAGTCCGGACCTCACGGCTGAGAAATTTCCCTGCGGTCCCTCTTTCGGCCTCGGCGAAGCACGCATGTACCGGACCGGAGACTTGGCGCGCTACCTGCCGGATGGCCAGATCGTGTGCCTCGGCCGTCTGGACAATCAGGTTAAGATTCGCGGACACCGCATTGAGTTGGGAGAAATCGAATCCGCGCTGCTGGCCCACCCTTCCATCCGCGATGGAGCGGTGATCGTGCGCGAGGATCGGCCAGGCGAGAAGCGCCTTTCCGCCTACCTGATTCCGAAGCGGAAAGAAGAGGTCGATCCAGAAGTGCTTCGTGCAGCCCTGTCGGAACGACTGCCGGACTACATGGTTCCCGCTCTATTCTGCTCCATGGATTCGCTGCCGCTTACGCCCAACGGCAAAATCGACCGTCGCGCGCTCGCGCAGCTTCCTCCGCCGTCTTTCACCCGCTCCGAGCATTATGAAGCGCCCGTAACCAACGAAGAGAAAGCCATTGCGTCAGTCTGGCAGGAGGTGCTCCACATAGCCCGGGTGGGAGCGGACGATGACCTTTTCTCGCTCGGGGCGGATTCCATCCACCTTTTCCAGATCTCGTCGCGGGCGGCTCGAGAGGGTCTGTCGATCACTCCCAAACAGCTGCTGCAGCATCGGACGATCCGGGCAGTGGCGAAGTCCATGCGCCTGGAAGTCGGCACGCCGCGCAAGGCCCTCTCCAGCATACTTGCTGTTTCTCGCGAAAGTTTTCGCCTCAAACAGCCGATGTGATATCTAGCACCACATGCTCGAGGTTATTGAACAAAGTACGGAGATTCTTGCGCTGCCTGCCTCATCCGGGCAGCAGCGCTTCTGGGTCCTTGATCAGCTCAAGCCCGGCGATCCGTCTTTGAATGTCGCCGTCCGCTTCACCCTCGCCGGTCACTTGGATGCTGGCGCGCTCGCGAGGGCGCTCAACGAAATCGTCCGACGTCACGAAATCCTGCGAGCCACCTTCTCCATGATTGACGGGCAGGTGGTTCAAGTAGTGAGGCCTTCCCTCAACATCCCCGTTCGGGTAACGGATCTTCGGGATTGGTCCGAACCGCTACGCGCAGCCGAGGCCGATCGGCTGGCTGTAGAAGAGGCTCGGGAATCTTTCGCCATCGACCAGGGACCGCTGCTCCGGGCCAGCCTCCTTTGGCTCGACGATGAAGAACACACGCTCCTGATCACGATCCACCACATCGTCTCGGATGGCTGGTCGATTGGCGTCATCACCGATGAGCTTGGGCCCATTTACGAGGCATTCGCGGGTGGACAGCCTTCGCCACTGCCCGAGCTCGCGATCCAGTACGCTGACTACACTATTTGGGAACAGGGCAACCGAGACGAGGCGGCTTGGGCGGAAGCTGAAGGTTATTGGAAAAAACAACTGGCCGATCTGCCGCGCTTCGAAGTCCTTCCCAACCGTCCCAGGGGTGTTGCGGCACCTGCCGCCGGGAGCATCGTTTCGCGTTTGCTGCCTTTCGATCTGACCGATCGCCTGCGCGAACTCGGCAGCAAGAACGAAGCCACGCTGTTTATGACCATGTTCGCGGCCCTTACCGCCCTCTTGCACCGCTACACGGGCGAGACCGATATCGTGGTTGGATCGCAGGTGGTGGGCCGAAATGTCGTCGACGTCGAGCCTCTCATCGGACCCTTTACCAATACGCTCGTTCTGCGCAGCGACGCTTCAAACGATCCCACGTTCAAGAGTCTCTTGGAGCGCATCCGGCAAGTTGTGTTCAAGGCGCTGGAACACCAAGACTATCCGCTCGAAAAAGTCGCCGAAATTCTCCGGCTAGACCGCACCGTGGACAGTAATCTGCTGTTCCAGGTGAACTTCATCTATCAACGTGACTTCGTCCATCCGTGGGAGTATGCAGGCATCCGGATGCGTCCGATTCCGTCAAAGTCGCCGGGAGCGATGTACGACCTGAATGTCTTCATGGTGGAACGGGACGAAGGCTGGCGCGTCTCGTGCGAGTACAATACCGCACTGTACTTGGATGGCACGGTTGTGCGGATACTGGAACATTTTGAACGCCTGCTCAGCGCGGTGGTGGATCAACCGGACCGCCCAATCTCCGCTTATCCCCTTCTGGATGCCGCTGAACAGGATCGGATTGTCCGCGAATGGAACCGCACGGAACTGGATTATCCGCGTCAGCACTGCGTGCACCAGCTCTTTGCACTCCAGGCCGCTCGCACGCCTGCTTCCGTGGCAGTGGTGTGCGGGCGCGAGTCGATTAGCTACCGGCGGCTGGATGAACGCTCCAACCAATTGGCGCGCTTTTTGCAAGCTCGCGGAATCACGGCCGGGATGCTCGCGGGGATCTGCGTCGAGCGCTCCATCGACATGCTGATTGCGGTTCTGGCAGTGCTGAAAGCAGGCGCTGCCTACGTTCCCCTCGATCCGTCTTTCCCGCCCGAACGACTCTCTTTCATGGCGCAGGATGCAGGCCTGAAGCTTCTTATTACCCAAGAGAAGCTGGCGGGCATCGTGACCACCGCCGCCAGCACGGTGTTACTCGATGCTGAACGCAAGCAGATTGGCAAGCAGGACCCCTCAAGATTGGTAGGCGACGCCACTCCGGCGAGCCTCGCCTACGTGATATACACGTCAGGGTCGACCGGGAAGCCGAAAGGAGTTGCGATCCATCATCAAGCTTTGGTGAACCTGCTGCACGCCGTTATACGCGAGCCCGGCATAGGTGCTGCCGACTCGTTGTTAGCGGTCACTACTCTCTCTTTCGACATCGCCGGCCTCGAGTTGTTCGCACCGCTGCTGACAGGCGGGAAGATCGTTCTGGCAACTCGAGACCAGGCGTCTGACGGCCGCCAGCTTCGCCACCTATTGGCAACTAGCGGGGCCACGGTTCTGCAGGCCACTCCCGCCACTTGGCGCATGCTGATCGACTCAGGCTGGAGCAACACCGCATCGCTGAAAATGCTCTGCGGAGGCGAGCCATTGCCCCGCGATCTCGCGAACGAACTCCTCGACCGGGGCGGCGAGCTGTGGAACATGTACGGCCCGACGGAAACAACCATCTGGTCATCTTGGATGAGGATCGCGCGCGATGCGCCGATCACGATCGGCAGGCCCGCCCCGAATCAAACTTTTTATGTGCTGGACCCGAAACTTCAGCCTGTTCCCGCCGGAGTGCCTGGCGAGCTTTACATCGGAGGGGATGGCGTTGCGACTGGATACCACCGCCGACCCGAACTGACAGCCGAACGTTTTCTCAACAACCCGTTTGCCGCCGGACGAATGTACCGCACCGGAGACCACGCCCGCCACCTGCCGGACGGCGCGGTTGAGATGCTGGGACGCGCGGACAATCAAGTGAAAGTGCGAGGCTTTCGCATCGAATTGGGAGACGTAGAGTCAGCCTTGGCCGGATGCTCGGGAATTCGAGCGGGAGCCGTATCAGTGCGGCAGGACGCCTCAGGACAGAATATTCTGGTGGGATATTTCGTGCCGGATACAGGTTCGGGTAACCTCGCCGAGAGCCTCCGTGCACACCTTAAGCAGTGCCTTCCGGACTACATGATCCCCGCGCATCTGATGCCTCTCGCCGAGTTGCCAAAGACTCCGAACGGCAAGCTTGACCGCAAGGCTTTGCCAGCTCCTGCCGTGCGCACCGAGCCGGATTCCAAGGATGACGGCCCGCGAGACGCATTGGAGAGCACGCTAGTCGGTATCTGGGAATCGGTCCTCAGTGTTAGCCCGATCGGGAGAAAGGACAACTTCTTCGAAATCGGAGGGCACTCCGTGCTTGCGGCAAGGATGTTTGCGCGCATGGAAAAGGTGGTCGGCAAAGCGCTCCCGCTGGCCACGCTGTTTCAGGGTCCCACAATTGAGAGGCTAGCCGCGCTCTTGCGGGACAGTGGCTGGACGCCGCCCTGGTCCTCATTGGTTCCCATTCGTCTGGGCGGGGCGCATCCGCCTTTCTTTTTCGTACACCCGATCGGCGGAAATGTCCTCAGCTTTGCCGGCTTTGCCAGCCATTTCGATCCTGATCAGCCAGTATACGGGCTGCAAGCTCGGGGCCTCGATGGAAAAGAAAGCCCCACCTACTCGGTGGAACAAATGGCCGCCGACTACGTTCAGGAAATCCGCGCAGCGCAGCCTGAAGGTCCTTATCACGTGGGCGGTTTCTCCGCTGGCGGCATTGTGGCGTTCGAAATGGCGCGGAAACTCCGTGCGATGGGCGAGCGCGTGGATGTCCTCGCTCTCTTGGATACTAAGATCGATGCGCCGCTTCATTCAGGTCTGGCGGCTTCTAGCCAACGTTTGAGTCGCTGGGCCCGTACCATCGAGTTCAACAGCCGCTATGCGCTTCACATCGGGTTGGGTCCTTTTCTTGGGAAAAAGCTGAAGAATTGGAGGATGCGCGGCAACATTCGTCGCTGGCTGATGAAGAAGCGACTGGGGAGAGATCCCGGCATGCTCGATGCCGAGGAGGCATTTTTACTGGCGTTGCGCACTTACACGCCTCGTCCTTGCGCCGGCCAAGCCATATTATTCCGTGCCAAGGATGCGTGCTTGCGCCTTCCCGACCCGACTCTCGGCTGGAGCAATCTGATCCGAGGTCAACTGGAGATCGAAGAAACCAGCGGAGACCACGACAATATTCTCCAGGAACCGCACATTGGGATGCTCGCGCGCCTGCTAAACGCTCGTCTGCAGGCCGCGTATGCCCGTAACAGACATTTAGAAAAATTCCAGGTTGCATAACTGCTATGGCGACAGTCACTTAAGGCGTTTGAGCCAACTTCGGTCGATGCCGATTCGTCTCCCCCGCGCTATCGTGAATGCGGGTTTCCAAATGGACATTATAAAGATATTCGAGAGCAAGTCCCGACAGCTCTTCTGGCGCGCCATGGATCCGGCTCACCTGGTCGGTGTCCCGGCTCCGCGAAGCATTGATGCTGGCAAGGCGTATTACTCCATCCGCCTGTGCGAGATGTATTTGGCTGCGGCCCGCAAGCTATGGCGTCAAATCTATCCCATGGTGCATTGCTACACCCGCGCCGGCGCGACCGAGTCTCACGCCATTGCAAGTCCCGGCCAACTGAGCGATTTGGGCGACGCGAACCTTGACCGAATCGCTAATCTCAATCTGAGACTGAGCGGCCCAACGCCCTGCAAGGGAGAAGAGATGTCGCTCTTGGTTGGTCTCTATGCCATCCCTTCGCATGATTCCGCGAAGGCGCTTATCGACGTAGTCAGCGCCTTTGCAGCGCTCGATCCAACCGCGATCGGAAAGGCCGTATCGCTTTCAGGGCTGGTCAAAAATGGGGTGGAAAGCATTCTCGGCCTCGATCAAGCAACTCTGCATTTTGGAGTTCGCGACAGTTTCAACCCAGCCTCCAGACCGCTCCAGTCGGGCTACTTTGCCGGGATCGCCGCACCGGACCAGACTATCGACATCAGCCAGCTTTGGGTGGTAGGCGGGCGCTTGCAGAAGGGCAAGGATGCCGCTTCCTCCGTCCCCTACTCGGACCACGATTACATGCTGCTGGCAATCGAGCGTGTCGACGAGCGAGACGATTGGCCGCAACTCGTCGAGCTGCAGGAGGTGCTGAAAAAATTTTCCAGTCTGATTGCCGACTCCCAATTTGCAGTGGACGAAAAGCGGACTCGCCTCGCGGCGCTCTGGCCGGTTTTCATCCAAGCATTGGCCGATTCGCCAAATTTAACCGAGCCAGACCGTGATCGGATAGCTTCGCTGGTTTCAGGCGATTTGCTCAAAAAGCTGAAGATGCAGGAGGAAGCCAACCCGTTCCTGCACGCAGCTTGAGGGATGCATGCTCCCTTTCAGATCCGAAGCGGCTGCTGCAAAAGGAACGAGAGACGCGTTTCCGAGGGAATTTTAACCTTTTGACCCTTCGTGGCCACCTGCGCGCCAGCACCGAGAGCCCCGCCGGATGTCGCCCCGATCGCCGCGCCCCTGCCCCCGCCAATGATCCCGCCCAGCACCGCGCCTAGAACCGCGCCGCCGCCCACCGTCGCCGCCGTCCGGTTCGTCCGGGAGGCGCTTGTCTGCGTAACCTCGGACGTAGTGATGTCCACCAAACGCCCGTTCACCTGGATCTGCATGAGATCGAGCGTCAGCGACGTGCGGCCCTCAAACTTGCCGGACTCTGCCTGGTTGACGAGCTTCGCCACCACTTCGGCACCGCGCGGGATAACGGTTTGACCGTTTAACACCACGGGCTCGTCGATGCTGGCGCGGAATGTCTTGCCGACCTGATCACGCTCCGAATCGACATTGTCGATCATGCGCACGATCAGATTCGTGCCTGCCGGGATCTCGCTGCCGTTATAGCCATCACCGGGCGGAGGAGGCCGGGGTGACGGGTTTCGATCATCCTGTTCGTAGCGGGGCGGGGGAGCGTTCGACGTGTTTGGAGACCCAAACTCGAATCTCTGAACCTCTCCGATCTGATAGGTTTCAATATGGTCGCCCACCAATATCTTCACCTGTCGAGTGTCGCCTCCAGCGTAGTTGCCTTGAATGGTCGCGCCGCTGCGAAGGTATAGAGTATCGGCAAAACTAAAAGTGACCAGTGCGCAGGCAAGCGCCGTTGTGCGCAGAATGATTCGCAAGAACATGGGGAACCTCCAATGGTTTAGCCGCAGGTCCAATTCTACTAGATTGCTTGAGGACCGCAATCGACAAAAAAGTCTTCGCCGGCGAGATAAATTGCCATTGAGCCTAAGACTATTGCCCGAACTGTCCGATAACACTAATGAATATGGTAGACACGCTCCCCGACAGTGAAGCAGTCCTCAGCCGGTTTAACAAGCTGATACAGGAGTTGCTCAAAGGCAACATTCAGCGAAATACGTTCCATCCCTGGGAAGTGCACATCATGCTGGACATCGATGCCTGCGATTTGCGCGATGGAGGTCGGAGGGAAACGTTGCGGCGTTATCAGAAGGCCGTGCAAAGACACATGGAAAAGGGCGCATCCACGCCGTTGAAGCTTTCCCAGTATCTCGACCTGCAGAAAGCCAAGCGCGGGATAACTCAGGAGCCAACTTTAATCCCTGGGTAGCCGACTCAAGATGGAGGCGGAACTGATCAAGATACGCAGTAAGTCCGATTCTTCGCTTGGCGAAACGGTTCGCAGATCCACGATCAGCCGATCCTGCTCAATTCGCACAATTACCGGCGGCGTCCCCGCTCGGCAACGGCGCTCTGCTTCCATAACGTCGCCAACTTTGATCGCGATCAGCCATGTCTCGAGCGATTGATCGGGTGTCGATCCGCCCCCGATCACCGATTCGCCCCGGATCAACTCCGCCCGCACGCCCGTCAGTTCGCTCAGCAGCCGTTGGGCCCTCTGCCGAACCTGCTCGCTCGTTTGCCTGATCATGCGAAGCGCGGGAATATCGTCCCAGCGCTCCATCAGCACACTGCGCAGCGTCGTCTCCAGCGATTGATAAATGAGCTTATCCAGCCGCAACGCGCGGAACATCGGATTGCGGCGAAGACGCGCGACCAACTCCGGGTCGCCTGCCAGCAGGCCAGCCTGCGGTCCGCCCAGGAGCTTATCTCCGCTGAAACTGACCAGGTTCACTCCCGCGCGGAGGCTGTCGGAGACCAGCGGCTCATGCACGCCGAAAGGCTTTAGATCCACGACACAGCCGCTGCCGAGATCTTCGTAGAGCGGGATTCCGCTTTCTTTGCCAAGACCCGCCAACTCGCGCAACTCCGGTTTAGACGTAAACCCCGTCATGTGGAAGTTGCTCGGGTGCACCCTCAGAAGAACGCGCGTGCGATCCGTAATGGCGTCCCGGTAATCTTCGATGCGAGTGCGATTCGTGGTACCCACTTCGCGCAGCGTCACGCCAGAGCACCGCATAATGTCGGGGATGCGAAACCCATCGCCGATCTCGATCAGTTCGCCGCGAGAAACAATCGCCTCGTGTCCGGCCGCGAGTTCATTCAGCGCCAAGTACACAGCCGCCGCATTGTTATTCACGGCGATACCGGGCGCGCCTACCAACCGCTCGAGTAAGCCCCCAACATGAACGTCTCGCTTCCCGCGCCGCCCGGTTGACAGGTCGTATTCCAAATTTGAGTACCCGCGAACCGGATCGAATTGAACCACGGGAGCGCGGCCTAAATTCGTATGCAAAATCACGCCAGTCGCATTGATCACATGCCGCAGCGAAGGCCGTTCCAAATCGGCGAGGCTCGCGGCAACTCTCTCGTCGGGAGCACCTGGAGCGTGCCCCGCGCGAATCTCATTACGCATCGCCGCCAGCGTTCGCCGCACCTCATCAACGATCAGTTGGCGTGGATACAGCCCATGCAGGTAACCCAAGCGGCACACAACCTCGTCCACCGACGGAATCCGCCGTAACAACTCCTCCATCACTTAAACCGCTTCCGATATTGAAAATCGATGCCAAACGCACCATTCTCATCTCTCAACGCAATCACCGACCATTGCCGGTTTAAGTCCCACTCCACCCGGATAATCTGTTCCTGAGTGCGCGTCAAATTCGTGATGTAAGTGAGCGTAATCTCTTTCGAGATCTGCTGTTCCAGCGTCAGGCGAGCTTGCGGAACGGAAGTTAAATCCGTCAACTGCGGATCGATCTTGATGTGGCTCACCCCGAAGAAACGCTGCAATCTGCCAGCAACGGGAGCGCTAATAGCCTGCGAGAGCAAAGCGTTGGTTCCAGTCCCCAAATAGTTGCCGCTGGATCCGGCCTGGCTGGCCGCGATCGCGCCGGTGGTAACCGGAGTGCGCCCCACGGCAAGCAGCGCGATAATGTCGTTGGTCTGCAAAGGAGGATCTGACCGATACGAGAAATTCAACTTGTTGAGAGGGCCGGAAAACGTAATGTCCACCGTGATCCCGCGCACCACCGTTTCCAAATCCATGTCGATATTCGGCTCAACCTTGACAGGGTTATAAAAATTCACCTCGCCGCGGTTGATCCTGTACCGGTTGCCGAAAAATTCAATCTCGCCTTCGTTCACCGTCAAATTGCCCAGCATCACGGGTCGTTCGGGAGTGCCGCGCAGCCGCAGATTCGCCTCCGCTTCGATGTTGCGAGTCAGCGAGGTCTGAATCTCAAGCGACTGCGCACTCTCCACGCGAACGTCGAACTGCAAGCCGCGCAAATATGCGTTTGCAACCACCGGCGCCGAGATCGGTTTCGCTGTGGAAGCAAGCAGCCCACCGATGTCCGTTGTCGGATTGAAGCCCGCTCGCACCACAGTCACGGTTCCCCCCAGAACGCTGTTGTCCGATGTGCCGATCAAGCTGAGCAGCGCGTTCACGGTGATGCTCACGCCCTCGGGAGAGCGATATCGTACCCGATCGGCAGTCGCTTGGACGCGGTACACCACAGCGGGACCCCGAAACCCGACGAAGCTGCCCTTTTGAATCGTGACGTTGCCCCCGCCCGTGGTGGCGCTTAACGAATCTACCGTCGCGCGATTTCGATCAAACAAAATCAGCCCGTTTGCTTGGTCCAGCCCGTTGGGCAGATCTGTCACGTAGAGGGAGGCGTTCTTCAACTCAAGCCGCCCTTCCACCTGCGGCTCGGTCAAGGTGCCGCGAACCGTCGCGTCCACGACGCTGATACCCGACCCGAGCAGATTTGGATTGAAGATCTGCAGAATCGCGAGGTTAATGGAGCCTTTCACGCGCAAATCCCAAGGATTCTTGTTATCGAACGAGAAGCGCCCTTGCGTTTCCAGGGTAGTGTCGGTGCCCGTCAACTCCGCGTTTCGGATGTCCACGCCTTGTGTTGTAGCCACCATGAGAATGGGTTTCACGTTGCGCAGAATAAGATCGCGCGCCTTAGCACCAGCTCGTGGCTGAGCGCCCGAACTGGCGTTCAGTTGCAAGGTGTTCACATGAACTTCAGCCGTCATCTTGTCCGGTTTCCGAAGCGGTCCGTTAATGTCGATCTTGCCTTCCAAAAACCCCTCGAAGGGAAGCAGCTTGCGTTCCGCGCTGGGAACCAGCTCATGCAGTGTGGCAATCGTGATGCGTGGGATCACGATCTCGCCGTGCCCCGGATCATCGCCTTCCATCTTCCATTCGCCAGTTCCCTGAAGAGAGGTGTTGAGGAGATTCGCGGTCGCTTTCACATCCAGAATCGTTCCCCGGCTATTGGCGGTTAAGGTCACGTTCCCGTATCGCGTTCCATTAATCGACCCATTGTGCAAGGTGGTTTCGCTCGTGATGGTTTCCACGCGAAACTCGCCCTTGCTTAGGCGCGCCGTGCCCTGAGCGGTAAAGTCCAATTGACCGCCGAGTCCCTTTCGGAACGTCTGGGCATGGCTGATCTTCTCCACCGACAGCCCGCGGCCTGTAAGGTCAAAGCGGAAGTCCCCGGTGGTCCAGTCCGTGCCGCGATGCAGAAACGTGCCCTGCCCGAGGATCTGGCCGACCTGCCCTTGCAGACGCGCATCAATCACTCGCAGCGTGTCGCCCGAGACGATCACCGAAGCACGAATACGGTTCAAGTGCTCGTCGTAAGCCGTAACGTTTTCCGCGTCAATACCAGCCGTAGCTTGAGGCGAGCCGTATGTCCCTTTGATTTCAGCAGTCGCCGCAAGAGTACCGCTAAGTGGGATCTTGGAATTACGCTGCTCTAGAATTTTCCGGATCTCAGCGCCTCGCATCGAGAGCGAGCCGGCTACGGCACTGGAATCCTTCACTTGCCAGTTCGCGAGGGCGATGCTCCCGGACCCGTCAAGTTGGAACGGACCCTGCGAAAGAGTGAGGCTGCGCGCATTCATGCCTTGGTGGGTAAGCTCGAAGCTGCTTGCCAGATGGTCAAACGCCTCGCCTTTGACGGTAAACTTCGTGGCGTCCACCTGGCCCGCGATGCGCGGATCATTGAGCGGACCCGACACCGTCCCGTCAAATCGGACCAGTCCGCCGTTAAGGGTCACAGGCAGATCACGCGGAATCGACTGACCAACAAGCGGGAGAGCGGCCAGCGCATCGTTCAGATTGCGAGAAGTTGCATGGACCGTGAGCTCTTGGCCGAGAGTTCCCGATGCCTCCAAGTGGCTCGCGCCCACATCCACGCTCGAACTGCCCAAGATTGCCACATTCGCACGTTGATCGTACGTAACGTCCACGAATCCCTGCACCGGCACGCCCGTTTGTCCGGGCGAGAAAGTCAGCTTGGCGTTCGCGATCACGTCCCGAAAACCGCTACGCGAAATGAAACCATGCAACTGCACCGGACCGCTCGCACGCCCGTTCACCTCGCTTGATCGTGGAACCGGCAAACTGGCCAGGGCCTGGACAGAAAACCCTTTGGCCTCGCCGTTGATGGACAGCTTCTTCCAATCCTCGATATCGAGACGCCCATGAAAAGACCCGTCGAGCGCTGCCAGATCGAGGTCTGTCAAGACCAGCGCATTTTGTCTTAGCGAAAGAGACGTTGAAAGTTTCGCGTTATCCAGCTTGACGTATTTGCTGGCATACGCCAGCCCGTGCCCGGATGCTTTTCCCTCAATGCGCCAGTCAAAACCTGGACTGAATCGGAACACTGTCTTCCCGACAAAATCCACCTCACCCCGGTTCGCGATCGGAATGCGAAAAAGACGGTTCAGATCTTCAGGATGGAGCCGTGCTTTCACGCCGAGCGTCCCGTGCGGCGAAGCGAAATCCTCGATTACCCCCGACGCCTCCACCTCCGATTTTCCCCGAACAAACTTCGCTTCCTTGATCTCTAAACCGGACCGGCTTAATGCAAGCTTGGACCGAAAATTGAAAACCGCATCCGCCATATCCGGCGAGTTTAGATGCAGAGAACTCGAGGCAACGTCGCCCGTGTAGCGCGGACCCTGCCCCTCGAATCGAAAGCGCGCGCTCACATCATCGGCCTTCACATTCAGCGGGATGCGTTGTGAGTTGTACTCCACCCACCCATCTCGCATAGCGAACTGCCCGACTTTGATGTCCAGCAGCTCCTGAACGAAGCTCTTTGAGTGCCGACCGGCAATCTTAGGAGTCGGTAGATTCGTATGCCCGTCGGAAGAAACAACGATGTAAACTTCGGGATGGTCCACATTCAGGAACGCCACATCCACATGCCGTTTTAGCATCGACACGATCCGCAGGCCCACTTCCACCTTCCGCGCTTGAAACAGAGGGTGATCCGCAGCTGCTTCGGTTCCATGCAGAATGAAAGGCGCGACGCTGGCGGTCAATCGCCGCCAGTCATACTCAAACGCGCCAATCTCTACGCGGCCGCCGCTCCCGTCCTCTACCACCGACACGATCTTGTGCCGCACCTTCTCGCGGAACCATCCCGATTGAATCGTTACGATACCGCACACCATTGTTACTGCGATCAGGGCCGCCAGGCAAAGCAGGAAGATCGCCAGCCTCTTCACTGAAAGGCCTCTTTGCGATAGAGAATATCTATCTGCGTGCGCGTGTCGCCCAGCCAACGATCCACCGCCTGATCCACGCGCTGCTGCGCCAAGATCTTTTCGATGTCAGCCCGACTCTCTTGCAGCGCGGGAATCTGCGCGAGCCCTTGCTGCTTCCATTCAGCGAGCTTCTTGTCGTAGTATTGCGTGATCTCCGATTCTGGAACTTGCACGGAAGGCCGAAACCGGAAGTCGATATAGCTCAAGAGAGTCAATTGCCACCAGAGATGCCGGCGCAGTTCGTCTTCGGTAATGCCGTGCCGCTGAAGGTCCGCCTGAAACTCGGGCTCGCTCGGGTACGCATCTTTGATCGGCTGAAGCTGCTTTACGCCTTCTGCCAAATCCGGGATTGGGTAATGGCTGAAGTCCATATCGCGCTTCAACAGTGTCTGCTCCAGGAGTCGCTCAGCTGCCTTGCGCTTTTCATCCGCATTCACATGGGGCTGTTCGTGGTTCAGGAACGCAGCCACTCGAATCTCTTCCACTATCTGACTCTCGGTGATTACTTCCTTACCAACGGAAACCGCGATCCTATCGACGATCTCAGAGTGGACCACTACACCCGCAGCCAGAATCAAAGCCAGCAAGCGCATCAGAACGCCTGCCCTAGCGAGAAGTGGAACTGAAACACGTTGATCCGCTGCACCACCTGCGTCCCGCCGCCGAAGATCAACTGATCGTAGGTGCCCTTGAAACCGTAGAAGTGCGGCGAGTTCGGGCTCAGAGATAGATCCACGCGCACGGGTCCAACAGGAGTGCGGTAGCGAATGCCGAAGCCGAACGATTGCACGGCATAGTCGAAATCAGCCCGATCTCGCTGGCTCCAGCGCAGGCTGATATTTCGCACGCTCGAATAAACGTTGCCCATGTCGTTAAACAACACACCACCAATATTGTCGCCGATCAAGGGAAAACGCAGCTCCACATTGTTAATAAAAAGCGCGTTTCCACCGATGGGGAAGCCCGTCTCCAAATCGCGCGGGCCGGCCTGATTATCTGGAAAGCCGCGATGCGATGAAGAGCCACCTGAAAAGAAGCGCTCGGCCAGCGGGATTTCAGGAAGGCCGGCGTAGCGCTGGATGCCGCCGAAGTAAGTGGATCTTGCCAGCGTCAAGCTCTTGGTGAGCCGGTGATAGGTTGAATTTCTGGCCAATACACGAACGAAGCCAGTCTGGGATCCTAGCACCTTAGTCGCAAACGAGGCGTCGACAGTATTGTAGACTCCGCGCTTCGCATCGGTCGGATCGTCCCGGCGGTCCTGAATAAAGCTCGCCCCTACCAGGCCCACTCTCACGGGCTGAGATAACAGTGGAATCAGCTCAGGAGTCACCAAAGGAGTACCAATGATGTTGACTCTTCTGAACGTGTAGCGCATCTGCAGCGTCTTCGCCTTCGAAAGTTTGAGCCCCAGCTGGACTGACCCTTCCTCGCGGCGGGAAGAGAATGTACGGACATCCTTCGAGATATCGAAGAGCGCCGCGAATTGCAGACTGAGGTTCTTGTCACCTTCGAACTGGGGCGCAAGATATGTGAAGAGCGCGCGCTGCTGGAGCGTAGAGACTCGCGTCTGCAGCCCCACAGTGTGGCCCAGACCGAGAAAATTGAGCCGGGTCACTCCAATAGATAGGCGCGGGCTGAAACCCGTGGTGCCGGCAGGAGAATCGAGCGTAGTGGCCCCGCCTCCGATGCGCGCGATCTCCGCGCCAAAACCTAGATTAACCGCGTAGCGCCGGGCTTCTTCCACGGAATACAACACGTATTTCGACGATTCCTCTCCGTCGGGATTCTGTAGCGCCGCGTTCACTTTGGCGAAGATGCCCAAATCGTACAGTCGCTTCTGACTCTCTGTAATGCGAGTCTGCGAGAGCGGGTCGCCGCTCGCTACGCTGATGCGCTGCGTAACCAGATCCGGATCGGTCCTGTTCAAACCGTTGACCAGGACGCTTCTGACAAACTCCCGAGCCCCTGGGTTGACCTTGAACTCTAAACCCATTCGCTTCGGCTCCGGCGCAGCGGTGGCCGTGAACTCGAATTTCGCGTTAGGGTAGCCGTTGTTGTAGTAGAACTCCAGAATGGCATCCCGGTCAGTAGCGACGTTATATTCGCTGTAGGGCTGGCCCTCGGTTGAGTGCAGGATCGAGCGCAGGTAAGTTTGGTCCTGTTCGGATAATCCAGTTAACTCGAGCTTGGACACGAACCACTGCTCGCCTTCCTTGACGTCGATGAAGACGGCGATGGCATCCTTCTTTCCTCGATAGTCATCCACTTCGTGCGAACTGATGTTCACATCTCGAAATCCGTTCGAGCGGTAGAGATCTCTAATCGCGTTCAGATCTTTTTCAACGTAATCATGGCTGTAGCGCCCGTAACGAAATCGCAGAAACGTGGCGGGCGTTACGTACATGCGTTCGCGCAACGTGGCCTCAGTAAAGTAGCGGTTGCCCTGGATCTCGAGAGAAGACAATTTATGGCGACCTACCTTATCAACGGTATAAAGAACCGTCTCGTCTCCATTAGCTTCAACTTCCGTGGAGAACTCGGCGTTCGCTTCAAAGTATCCCTTGGATTGAAAAAATCCGATTAGATTCTTGCGCCCC
>JANXQZ010001057.1 GCA_025353235.1 Bryobacterales bacterium | reverse complement strand
GGGCAAAATCGGCGGATGTGCCCGCGCTGCAGTCGGCCTTGTATCAACGCTACCCGACGATCACCGTGATAAACATGGCGGATATTCTGCAGACCTTTCAGGGCGTGGTGGATCAGATCGCGATGGTGATCCGATTCATCTCGCTGTTCGCCATCCTGGCCGGTGCGGTAATTTTGGCTTCGAGCGTGGCAGGCACCCGGTTTAGGCGAGTGCGCGAGGTGGTGATTCTGAAGACGCTGGGGGCGACGCGGTGGCGAGTGAGCAAGATTTTTTCGGTGGAGTTTCTGGTGCTGGGTGCGGTGGCAGGATTGATGGGTACGCTGCTGGCAAACGGGTTCGCCAATCTGCTGCTGTATAAGCTACTGAACGCGAAGTTGCGGGTGGATGTGGTCCCGAGCTTGGTGTGCATTGGCGCGACCGCGTTGATTGCAAATTTCGCGGGGTGGGTGGCGAGTTTCCGAATTTTGGGCCAGAAGCCGCTTCAAGTGCTGCGCGAAGAATAAGGGCCCAAAAATCAGGGGCGTTCTGGATGTCTGTTTATCTGGTCCGCTTTATAACTGTATGATGAGCCCTGCCCGCCTTTGATTAAGGCGAGTCCCCGGCAGTATTCAAATTCGGTCTCGGCAAGGAGGTATCCTTGGAAGCCAGGAACAGGAGGGAGCCCGAAATTGCCCCCGCTCGAGAGGTTGAAGACCAACTGCATTCCTGCTGGAATTTCCTGAGAGCAAATTCCAGATGGGACTGCGGTTGCGTCAGCCATCGAGCCATAGAAGTAAAGCCTGACCGCTCCCTGTTGCGTCGACGTTTCAAAGCTGTCAAGTGACGTGTTCGAGATCACAATGCGAGTATCAGAGCCGTCCTGATTCGTTACAAACGGAAACATTAGAGCCTGCCGACAAGTATTGATAGCGAAAAGATTGTGGGGCTGGAACAGATAAGGCAAGCCCTCGTCGAACCGTGCGCAAACGTCTTTGGGTTTGGCATGTATGTCACTATCAGCTTGGTTTGGCCTGGCGTGGGGAGGTCTTGATTTGTGTTGGAGAAGAAG
>JANXQZ010001001.1 GCA_025353235.1 Bryobacterales bacterium | reverse complement strand
AAAGCTAGCTATCGGTAGCCCTGATCTAGAGCACGTGAGCACATCGTACGTAGAGCGTGCCAACCTCACGATGCGTATGTCGATGCGCCGCTACACGCGCCTGACAAACGCCTTTTCAAAGAAGATCGAGAACCACGCCGCCGCCGTAGCTTTGTACTTCATGTGGTACAACTTCGGGCGCGTGCATCAAACGCTCAAGATGACGCCTGCGATGAAGGCGGGAATCGCCGCTCGCCCCTGGACGGTCGAAGAAGTCATAGCCCTGACCGAGAATAAGGCTTCAAACTGACCCATTCCCCAAAGTTCCTCATCAGTTGGGGAATCTTCACGGGATTGAGAAGTACAACCGGGGAACCCGCGATGCGGCGGGGAAGCGTGCTGTAGTTGCCGCCGAGTTCAGGCTGGCTGCGCGCAACGATGCGCCGATGCAGCTCGCGAACGGTCGTTTCCTCTACACGGGTGGCTTTAGCGGCGAGTTCGCGCATCCACAGCACGGCGTCGTAATGGTCGACGGCTTCCAAATGATCGCGCAGAGGCTTGCCCCCGACCGTAATGCCGTGTTCAATCAGCTCCGCCGTCTCGCGCAACGTCAACGTGTTGCCTTCAATGGCATTGGAGGTGTACGTCAGGTCCACGTCATAGGATTTTTGGAGGGATCGCAGCGCCTCCAACGAAAGCGGACGAAGCGCATCGAGCCGGTTTTTCTTAGAAGCGATTTCGGCTAAAAGCTTATCCATGCGCTCTCAGGGATAGCACGGATGCGGAGCGGCGGGGGTTAGGCGCGAAGCATCTCGCGGGCAACCCGGCGGGCAGCTCGCTGGCTGATAAGATTTGCAACCTTTGACAACAGACCGGGTAGATCCTCCGGTTTAATGAGCATCCGGGACTGCTTCGGGGCTGGCTTGCCTTCATTGCTGGATGAAGTCAGAATAGCCGTAGCCGGCTTATAGTCCATCCGGCGGGCGTGCGCTAGTACCTTTAAGCCCGCTTCCGGCGACTCCATCTGGACGTCACTGAGCACCAGCTCATATTCCCTTTCTTCCAATTTATCAACAGCTTCGGCGGCCGATGCTGCCGAATCGACGTAGTAGCCTCCCGCTTGAAGCACAGTTTGCAATGTGAGCCTGGAGGTGGGATTATCATCCACGACTAGTACACGCGCCAAGTCAAAGTCTAGCGAGTGAGTTGAGCGGATGTTTGCCTTGATGGACGCCAACGGGTCGTTTCTCCCGTAATCAGTGTAATCCAAGAACGCAGATTCTGAGCCACCAATTGAACGCTTATTTGTAATGATAGTAATTCAGATAACTAACCAGGATCAAAATACACGGTCGAAGATTCGCTGGACCTGCACTAAGTGTCTGGAAACACTGAAGCTCTTTGCGATCTGATCTCGGGTTAGCAAGCTTTGGACCAAGGTGTCCGACTCGATGGAAGCTCGAAAATCGCTGTCCGCTTCCCAAGCCCGCATGGCGTGTTCCTGGACTAGCCGGTAAGCGTCTTCCCGTAACATGCCCGCCGAAGACAAGTCAAGCAGCAGCTGACCCGAAAAGACTAGTCCTTTGGTTAAGTCCAAATTGCGCAGCATTCGTTCAGGATGAACCACCAGCCCCTCTATTAGCCAAGTGCTTTTCGAAAGCAGATAGTCCGCCAGGATCGTGCAATCCGGCAATATGATCCGCTCGACGGAAGAGTGCGAAATATCCCGCTCATGCCAAAGAGCGATATTCTCGAAAGCAGCTTGCGCATTCGACCGGACCACGCGCGCCAAGCCGCAGATTTGCTCGCAAGTGACCGGGTTGCGTTTGTGAGGCATCGCGGACGACCCTTTTTGACCGGCGGCAAACGGCTCCTCCGCCTCGCGCACCTCCGTGCGCTGCAGGTGGCGAATCTCCAGCGCTATTTTCTCGAGCGTGGCCGCGAGCAAGGCCAGGGTGCAGACGTAGTTGGCGTGCCGGTCCCGCGAGATCACCTGGGATGCGATGGCGGCAGGTTCGAGTCCCAAACGCCGGCAGATGCGCTCTTCCGCATCCGGGCCGATGTGGCCAAAGGTGCCCACCGCTCCCGAGATTTTCCCGACCCGCATTTCCTCCGCCGCAGCTTCAAACCGGCGCAGATTGCGGGCGATTTCGTCGTACCAAAGAGCCAGTTTCAGCCCGAACGTGATCGGCTCGGCGTGGATGCCGTGCGTGCGGCCAATCTGAACCGTATCCTTGAATTCGAATGCCCGCTTTTTCAAAACCGCAGCCAGAGCTTGCGCTTCTTTCACGATCAAAGCGGAGGCTTGGCGGACCATGAGCGCCTGGGCCGTATCTACCACATCGTTCGAGGTCAAGCCGTAGTGCAGCCAGCGAGAGGCTTCGGCGCAACCTGCGGCTGCCATCGTCTCGGCTACCGCCGTGGTGAAAGCGATGACGTCGTGCTTGACGGTCTGCTCGATTTCTTGAATCCGCTCCAGGCTGAAGCCCGCATGCGCTCGAAGCTGCCGGGCCGCGTCGGCGGGCACGTCGCCCATCTCCGCAAGCGCTTCCGTGGCCGACAATTCCACTTCCAGCCATTGCCTGTACTTGTTATCTTCGCTCCAGATGCGGCCCATCTCGGGCCGGGTATAGCGCTCAACCATTCAATAGCAGAATACTTCAGATTGCTGGCGAGGCTGCGCAACTACGAGCTTGGTAAAGAGCCGCCGTCCGTTGAGCGCCCGGTCAGCCTCGAATTCGACGCGTGCCGGATGGTTGGTATGCTCGCTCAAATGGCCGAGAATCAGAGTATCGATCGAGCTATCGAGGTGCGTTTTGATGAAGCTGCAAGTGGCGTCGTTCGAGAGATGTCCCTTTTTCCCCATGATGCGCTGACGTACCGACCAGGGGTAGGGACCGTCCTTC
>JANXQZ010000977.1 GCA_025353235.1 Bryobacterales bacterium | reverse complement strand
CGCACGTCAAATTCCGCAACTGCGAAACGCCTTGCTTCTTTCCGCGCGAACTGCTCGACAAGATGATCCTTTATGGCCAGGAACTGGTGGAGCAGCTTCTCAGCAGCCCGGATTACATGGCTGCGTCGGCCAATGAGGTCCCGCCTAAGTTTCGAGTCCCGAACGAAGCGCCTCATCCACTGTTTCTCCAAGCCGACTTTGGGGTCGACGCCAACCTGCAGCCAAAGCTCGTAGAAATTCAAGGCTTCCCCTCGCTCTATGCCTATCAGCCCATGCTGGGAGGTATTTATCGCGATGTCTACGACCTCGATCCGTCATTGCGACTCGAGTTCGTCGATGACTATGCTCCTCTGTTCCGCCAGGCGGTTCTGGGCGGCCACGATCCCGAAAACGTCATCCTGATGGAGATCGATCCACTCGAACAGAAAACGCTTCCCGATTTCCTCCTTACCGAAAAACTCTGCGGGATTAAAACAGTTCCAATCACCGATGTTGTAAAGCGAGGCAATCGGCTGTATTATGGAGACACGCCGATTCGCCGGATTTATAACCGGGCAATCGTGGATGAGATCGAGCGGAAAGGGATTCAACCGGGCTTCGATTTCAGGGATGACTTGGACGTGGAATGGGCTGGACATCCGAACTGGTTTTATCGGATCAGCAAGTTCTCTCTTCCGTACCTGAAGCACGTGAGCGTGCCGAAGGCGTGGTTTCTGAACCGGATGCCGGCCATTCCGGACGATTTGGAGAATTACGTTTTGAAGCCGCTGTACTCGTTCGCGGGCTTGGGCGTGGCAATTGGTCCGTCGCGAGAACAGGTGAGCGGGGTAGATCCCGCTCATTACATATTGCAGGAGAGAGTCGATTTCGCTCCGGTCATCGACACTCCCTTTGGCGCAACGAAGGCCGAAGTGAGAGTGATGTACATTTGGGTGGGTGAGTTGCGGGCAGTGACGACAATCGTGCGAATGGGGCGTGGAAAAATGATGGGAGTCGACCAGAATCGTGAGATGGAGTGGGTGGGTGCCTCCTCCGGTTTCTTCGTTTAACATGCTGCGAGCCGCATTCTTTTTATTTCTCGCTTCCTCCACAAGCACCGTAGCGCATTCCGACTACTTCGCTCCCGCGCACCGCATCAGCGGCCTGGGAGTTGGGCGCAGCGAAATGTCCGGTGAGCTGGTGAACGAACGCGCCAAACTCATGATGGATTCGCAGACGTTTTTTTTCCTGCGAGACCAGCGGGCGGTGGTTGGCGCCGAGCGCATCGAGAAGCTCAGCAGGATCTTCGACGAAGCGGCCCGATCAAGCGGCCTGCCCTCATCGCTGATTAAAGCGATCGCTTTTTTAGAAAGCTTCGGCGACCCCTTAGCCCAAAGTCCGGCAGGCCCCAAGGGGATCATGCAAGTAGCTGGCGCCACCGCCAGGGATATGGGGCTCCGCATGATTTACACCACTCGCTACCGGACCGTAATCGAACGAAAAAGCGTGAAAGGGAAGCGCGGGAAGATCGTTTACAGGACGGTGCGTCAGAAGACGCCTTATCAAGTGCTGTTGCGCGATGAACGTTTGGTTCCCGAGCGCGCGATTCCAGCGGCCGCCAACTATCTGGCGCGGCTGCAGCGCAATCTGGGAGGCCTGGATTGGGCTGTTTTCGCGTATCACTGCGGGGTGGGGTGCGTTGGCAACATGGAAGCGATCACGGAAAGGGCGCACGGGATAAGCAAGCCGATCACGGTCGCGAAAATGTTTTTTGGCGCAAGCCCGGTGTTGAATAGAGAGCTCTATGACGAAACCAAGCGAGAGATGGAGCGTGACTGGTCTCCCACCTATTGGTTTCGGGTCATGCGGGCAGAGCAACTCTTGAAAATGTACCGGGAAGACCGTGCCACCTTCGTGGAGCTCGCCAATTACTATCGCTCCGATCCCGAGTTGGCGCAGCGGGCGCAACACCGTCTAGCGGTCTGGTTGAAGTCTGACGATTTGCTGTATCAAAGCTGCGACGATCTCAAGAGAAACGATGGCAAGCGGCTGGCCCGAGTTCTGGACGATCCCGACTATTTCGGATTTAAAATCAATAAAGAAGCCATTGGAGCCGCCGACTGGGCTAATCGCGATTACTATTTGCAAGCTACCCCCGCAGCCCTGGGGACCCTGACGTACATTGCGTTTGAAACGCGGCGCTTGCACGATGCCATGAAGATTAAGAGCGAGAAGTTCGTGCCACTGGAGGTCACCTCGCTAGTGCGCCCGATGGACTCCATGGGCCATGCCTCGCCCGGTCCTACCGAGGCCGTGGCACACTGTTCGGGCCAAGTTTTCGATGTGCGTTACGATTCTCTTCCGGCAGGCGAAAAGGAAGCGCTCCAGTTCGTGCTGGATGACATGGGTTATGAGGGTTATCTAGGGTTCATCGACGAGACTACCAATAGCGGCACGATGCATATAGGCTGTTCTCCTTCCTCGCGCGAATTTTTCGCGCAGATCTTCCAAGAAGCGCTTGGATCCAAGCACTAACTTCGAAATCGAGTACGGAATGCCCGGACAGAAGTCGTTAGTGCAGATAGAAGAGACTGAGACGCGGGAGCCCGCATGTCTCCAGCAGCGTTCGTTCCAAGTACTGCTTTTCCAGCATGGCGATCTGCTCGGCTGACATCTTCCCGCGATATGGCCGAAGCTGGGCTTCCAGTTCGCGGCGGACTCGAAACAGATCTTCTTCGGACTGACGGGTGCGTGCCACAGCCACCATTTTCTCTTCTAGCGCAGTGAGCCGCTGCTCCATTTGTTCCAGATCCTGATAGAGCGTTTCAGACTCGGATGCGACCCGCTCCAAGCCAGCCGCTAGCTCTTCGTAGCCCGGGATTGCCGAGAGTTCGGCGATGTTTTGCGCGAGATAGTTCCGGACCTCCTCCAACGTAAACGGAGCCTCCGACTGCTTAGAAGGTTGCACCACGCCAGCCATCACCTGCGCCTCAAGTAGAACTGCCTGAGCGCAGTAAGCGAGAGAGTTGACGCTTTGCCGTTTGACCTTCTTTGACCGCCACTTTTCGAAGGCTGCGTCGATGCCTCGCAGCACCGCGTCCAGCGGCACACCGGCGTTCTTCCACGTTTCAATCAGCGCCCAATCGAGCGGCGACATGAGGAACAGCGCAGTGCCCCGAACTTTCTGAAAATGCTCTTCGATTTCAGTGAAGTAGTTGAAGTAGTTGCTGGGCCAAGCTACTTGGTCCGGTTCCGTTCCCATATAAGCTGCAACCCTTCCAGAGTTAGATCCTCGTTGATCTCTTTCAGATATTTCGAGGCGGGCATCATCAGCCGCGCCTGGCCGCCGGTGGCGATGGTCTTGGTGGCGGGTCCGAGTTCGGCGATGGCGCGTTCCAGAATGCCATCGATCAAACCTGCGAAGCCATAATACAGTCCCGACTGAATGCTGTTAATCGTGTTCTTGCCGATCAGCGAATCTGGCTCGCGGAAATCGACCATGGGCAGCTTGGCCGTCCTCGCGAAGAGCCCTCCGATGGACATGCCGATGCCGGGACAGATCATGCCGCCTAGATATTCAGCGTTCGCCGAGACTACATCGAAGTTGATTGTAGTGCCCAGGTCGACCACTACGCATGGGCCACCATACTTGTAGAACGCGGCGACTCCGTTGACGACGCGGTCTGCGCCCACCTCGCGCGGGTTGTCGTACAGAACCTTGATGCCGAGGTCCGTTTCGGGCGTGACGAAGAACGGCTCGGTGTGGAAGTAGCGCCGGACCATGGCGGTCAGCGTGGAATCGAGCGGGGGCACCACGCTGGCGATGATGATTCCGTCCACTTTGGAAAGGTCCAGCGAGGAGAGCGCGAATAAGTTGCGCATGAGCACGCCCCATTCGTCCGCCGTCTGTTCGTGAATCGTGCGCAAGCGCCAGCGGGTGGTGAGTTCGCTGCCTTCGAATGCGCCGATTGTGATGTTCGTGTTCCCGGCGTCCAGGGCTAGAAGCATGGGCGCACTCCACCCGCGATAATCGTGTGGGCCTTGCCCATGTCATCGCGCAACATCAAAAAGCCCGCAGCATTCAGGCCTACCGTTATTCCGATCAACGTGGAGTCTCCTTGATCGACTCTTACCCTGCGTCCGTGAACGTAGCTTGACGCTTGGGTGAACATGTCGAGAATAGCGCGCTTGCCATCGCTTACGAGAATCTCGCAATAAGAGTCGATGGCGGGCAGCAGTTCCGCAAGCAGTGTTTCGCGTGATTGCGCAAGGCCGCTCTCTATGCGGAGAGATGTCGCGAGGGGGGCTATTTCAGAGGGAAAGCTTGCGTGGTTGACGTTGACGCCAAAGCCCGCGATGATCGCCGAGCCTTCCAACTGAGGCAATATGCCCGCGCATTTCTTTTCGTGAATGAGCAAATCGTTGGGCCAGCGCAGGTCGCAGACCAAGCCGGTGGATTTGAGTATCGCATCGGCTGCGGCCAGTCCGAGCGCGAGAACCACTAGCGGCAGCGCATCGGGTGGGAACGGAAAGCGCAGGATCACGGAAAAATATAATCCGGCATCCGGCTCGGAGTGCCAGGGCCGGCCGTAGCGCCCATGTCCAGCGGTCTGCTCGTCGGCACCCACGACGGTGCCGGATGGCGCGTGTTCGGACGCTAATCTGCTGGCTGCGAACATGGTGGAATCGATGGTGGCGAACCAGGAAATAGGCCTGCCCGGGAGTTGCGCTTGAACCCAGGTTGCATCAAGCGGCATTGTGGGGCAGCCAATCCTGGCTGCAGCCGCCTTTCAGGCGGGTTTGTCGAGCCCTTCTAGAGTGTCTGTGCTCCGAGAGAGCCGGCTGAAAGCCGGCTGCAGCCAAGATTGGCTGCCCCACAACCCAAAATTTATCGTGGGCGGACAAGAAATCAGGAGATTGTTCAGATAGCCTCATATTAGAAAGTCCGGTGGATTCGGAGGCGCAAATTGATATCCACGGCTTGAGCCGAGTGCGTGATGGCGCCGCACGAGATGAAGTCGGGGCCAGTTTCGGCGTAGGCCCTCACGTTCTTCAGCGTAATTCCGCCGGACAGTTCCACGGTCGAGTGCCCGTCGATGTAGTCGATCCATTCGCGGGCTTCGTCCGGCGTAAGATTATCGAGCAACAGGTGCCCTGCACCACCCTCTAGAGCATCTTCCAATTCCTCGCGGGTGCGCACTTCAATCTCGACAGGGACAGACGCGCCTTCCGTGGCTGCTAGAGCCGCTCGAACGCCTCCCGCAGCCGTGATGTGGTTGTTCTTAATCAGAATGGCGTCGTACAAGCCCATGCGGTGGTTCGTCACGCCGCCTGCCGCAGCGGCCATTTTTTCAAGCCGCCGAAGACCGGGTGTAGTCTTGCGAGTGTCCTGAATGCGCGCGTTGGTGCCTTCCACCTCTTTCACGAAAGCGCGGGCCAACGTGGCGATGGCGCTCAGACGCTGGATAAAGTTGAGAGCCGTGCGTTCCGTTGTGAGAAGGGTTCGCGCGGGACCGTGGACCGTGGCGATGATTGTGTCTGGTTCCACGAGCGTGCCGGATGGCGCGTGAATGGACACGTTGTTGCCCACGATCAGAGGCAGCAGTTCGATACCCGCGACCACCATTTGTTGACGAGCGATCACCTCCGCAACCGCTTGGCGATTCGGCGGCACGCATAGAGTCGTGGTGATGTCGCCAGTGCCAACGTCTTCTTCGAGCGCGCGCCGGACTGCTTCGCGTACTTCCGGATGCGAAACGTCGAAACTCATTCCATGCCTGCGAGCGCGGCGCGGCTCTTCTCAATCTGAGCCTGATATTCAGCGCGCTTCGAGCGCAGCGACTCAATCACATGCGGCGGAGCGCCTTGCATGAACTTGTCGTTATTGAGCTGTCGATCTTTGTCGCTCACCAGTTTTTCATGCTGCTGAATTTCCTTCATTAGGCGCGCTTGTTTGGCTGCGGCGTCCTGCTCGGGAACGGCGAGGGATACTTCAAACGAAGCGCTGACGGGCTTTTCGTGAAGCGCAAACTTTACGTTGGTGAGCTTGTTGATTACGGCTGCCTGTGATGCGAGCAGCGCGAACGACGAATTGTCGGCATACAGATTGCCATCCAGCGGTTTCGTTCCAAGATTCAAATTTGCCCTCATCGTCCGCGCTTCGGTGATCACCTTTTGCAAGAGGTTCATCTCGCTCTCGGCTTCCTCATCGATCGCGCCTTTACGCGGATATGGCTGAAGAGAGATCGATTCCGTCGCGCCCAGCCGATGCCAAAGCTCTTCCGTGATGAACGGCATCAAGGGGTGCAGCAGCCGCAGCGACGCCGCGAAGACGCCCAGCAGATTGCGCCAGTCGTTCGTAAGACCGGTGCCCTCGCCCAGACTCATCTTCTTAATTTCTAGATACCAATCGCAAAAATCGTGCCAGAAGAAGTGCCACAGCGTCTCGGCAGCTTCGTGATAGCGGTGGTTCTCGAAAGCCTTGCTGACCGTCTCCGCCGTGCGATGCAACTGGCTGAACATCCAGCGATCTTCCAGCGACTCGATCGCTCCAGGCTCCACGATGGCTGGCTCCACTCCGGAACGCTCCATGTTCATAAAGACCAGCCGCGACGCGTTCCAGATCTTGTTGG
>JANXQZ010000955.1 GCA_025353235.1 Bryobacterales bacterium | reverse complement strand
CCCGGCTGCAGGAAGTCCTTGGTCGTCATCGTCCCATCGGCCGCCCGTACCGGCACCTGGCCAATCGCGGCAAAGAACTTGGCGAAGCTGAAATCAAAGTGCCGTAGCACCAGCACGCTCAGCAGCACCGACCCGCTCATCAAAAGGACCGCCTTGATGATCTGCACCCAGGTGGTGGCCAGCATGCCGCCAAAGACCACGTAGAGCACCATCAACAGGCCGACGCCGATCACCGCGCCTTGAAAGGTGACGCCAGAGTCTTTCAACAAAAGAGACACGAGAGTCCCCGCGCCCACCATCTGCGCGATCATGTAGAACGTGCTGACGGTCAGCGTACTCAGTGCGGCCATCGCGCGAACCGGCCGCGGGCTTAGCCGGTACGCCAGCACGTCGGCCATCGTGTACTTGCCCGCATTTCGCAACGGCTCCGCGACAATCAGCAGCACCGTCAAATAAGCCACCAGCCAGCCTACCGAATACATGAACCCGTCGTAGCCATTGAAGGCGATCAGCCCGGCGATCCCCAGAAAAGATGCCGCGCTCATGTAGTCCCCCGCTACGGCGACTCCGTTCTGCCAACCTTTGATCTGTCGGCCCGCGGCGAAGTATGCGCTCGACCCGGACGACCGCTTGGCAGCCCAGTACGTGATCCCAAGGGTTAAAGCGATAAACAGCAGGAACATCAATAGAGGAGTCGACATTATTTGTCCAACTTCGCCAGGAGCTGATGAACCCTGCGATCCCATCCGGCGGCCGCGCGCATGTACAGCCAAGCCAAAATCCAGGCCATGAAAAACTGCGAGAGGGCGAACAGGTAAGCGATGTTGACCGGTCCCATCACGCGCCGCGACATGAATGCGGGAGCGTATCCCACCAGCACCGGCAGCGCGAAATAGTAGACTACGAAGAAAAGCGTGGCGGGTACGATGAAGCGTTTCTTCGCCTGCATAAGCTCACGGAATTCCGGCATCGCTGCAACGCGACTCCAGTCATTCACGGCAGGGCCGCTCTTATCTGCTGCATTGTGCATTATCTTAATTCGATGCGCCTGGGCGATTTCCGCGCACGATCGTTAGATCGCGCAGCTTGCCCAATTCCCGGCGCGCGATCTCCGCCCAGGTGCTGCTAGGATCCAGCTTGAGATACAGCTTCCAATGATGGACGGCCTTCAACGGCTGGCCTAGCGATTGATATACCAACGCGATGTTGTAATGCGCGTCGGCGTAATTGGACTGCAGGCGCAAGGCCGACTCGTAGTGCGACAAAGCCTTGGCCCGGTCGCCTTGTTCATCGAAGAGGTTGCCGAGGTTGTAGTGTCCGAGAGCGTAAGTTGGATCTACCACGATCGCTTTCCGGTACTGCAGTTCAGCCTCTTTCCATGACCGCATATTGAAGTAAACGGTCCCCAAATTCACCAACGCCCCGGCGGATTTGGGATCGAGTTCGCACGCTTTCGTGTAGGCCTCGATGATGTCGCTGTTGGAAGCCCCGGCATTCTCTAGCTCCAGGCCCTTCTCAAACCACTGCTCGGCTTCCTTGCGTTGCTTGTGCCGGCCGGCCGCCGTCGCGTCCCGGGCTGGTTTGATGGGAAAGGAGAGCAATTTCTTGATCTCCACTTCGCTGAAATCGAACAGAAGCTGGCCCGAAAACGGCTCCATTCGGTGGCCGCCGAATTGCACCTGGATGCGCCTGCCTTGCGAGTAAATCTTCAAGTCGGTGAGGGGATTTCCAACATCGCTGAAGCGGGCCCGGAGCGCCGTCAGGGCGTTCTTGATCTGCACGGCGGGAACTTTGTTAGCCCTGAGTCCCACCAGCGTTCGCAATGCGAGCAGGTCTGAAAAATCGAAAAGGTCCTTGTTGGCGAGGAACTTTTGCTTCTCCCAGCTTCGCAGCAGACGCTCGGAAACGCCAAGCAAACGTCGCACTTCCTCCCGGGAATAGGCCTGCTTGGTGGCTTCTACGGGCACGGACAAAGTGTACCAAAAAGGAGGGTTAGAACCGCTTGCTTACTGTGGCGAGCCAATCGAAATGATGAATACAGCCCGGACGCCGCGACGAGTTCGCCAACGGAGAACCCCAGCGGTACGATCTCAGTATGCGTGCAGCGATGCTTATCCGGATGGCCTTTTTCCTCGCCAGTGTGCGTGTGTTTGCGGGGGAAATCGCATACTGCGCCTTTGAAGTTAAGGTAACCACAGCGGCGGGAACGCCTCGTCCCAACGTGCCCGTCTTTTTGATCCGAGAACATAAGACGACATTCTCGGATGCAACTACTGACGAAAGCGGGCTGGCCAGACTTTGCGACGCGCCGTTGGAAGCCGTGGATGTCGTCGTGGGTTTTGATGTTTGCGGTCTGGTTACTGTGCGTAACCTGCATTCCTTGTGGCCTGACACCAAACGGATCAATGTCATTTTCGAAGAACACCCCTGCGAACATTTCGCTCTTGCTGAATACTGCCAAGTTCTACTGCGCGTCCAGGATACCGAGGGGCGGGCAGTCGCCGGAGTTCGGTTCAGTGGAGACTTGGACAACAAGGGTTCGGGATCGGATGTCAGCGACAACCTCGGCAGAATATTCCGCTTGGTCAAGAGACACGGGAAACTGGAAGGCGTTGTCAAAGCCGAACGGGGCGGTCAGGCACGCGTCTCCCTCTTGGTTACAGATGATACTGAACTGAAGCTAGTCCTGCACAAGTGAGTGGAGACGTCATGGCTCTCGGCCGCCGAGCCTTATGACAAGTTGATTATGCTCAAACTCGACGTCAGGAACTAACTCCTCCAGCCGCGTGCGCTAACCTAGTCCACGAGGCAACCATGTTCGTACCACTCACGCCGATTCGCTGTTTACATCGGGCCATGGATTTGTTTGGGAATAAAATCGGCGTCGTCTGCGGATCCCGGCAGTTCACCTATTCCGAGTTCGGCCAGCGAGCCCAGAAACTCGCGAGCGCGCTGGTCAAGAATGGCATTGAGCCTGGTGACCGAGTCGCCTACCTAAGCTTCAACACGCACCAGTTGCTCGAAGGTTACTATGGCGTCGTGCAGGCGCGGGCGCTTGTGATGCCGTTGAATGTGCGTCTTTCGCCCGTGGAACTGATCAACATCTTGAACCATTCCGGCGCGAAGATGCTGCTGTTCGAGAATGACTTCGCGCCGCTGATCGAGCGGCTGCGGCCCGCCTGTCCGGGCATTCAGCGCTACGTAACCTTGGACGAGAAGGTTGCGGCTGCGGATCTAACGTCTGAAGAGCTGCTGGACCAGGGGCGGCCTGAACGCGCCGATATTTTCACCATTGACGAAAACTCCGTCGCCGAGCTGTTCTATACCAGCGGCAGCACCGGCACTCCGAAAGGAGTGACTCTCTCCCATCGAACGTTATACCTGCACGCCCTCTCGGTGGGCGGGATGTTCAAGGACGTAGAGAAGCTCGTTGACCTGCACACCATCCCGCTCTTTCACGCCAATGGTTGGGGCCGTCCGCAAGCTTCCACCATGCTGGGCGTCAAGCAGGTGATGGTGCGGCGGTTCGAGCCCACCTTCGTTTTCAAGCTGATTCAGGAGCACCGGGCCACCGACATGAGTCTGGTGCCTACCATGGCCAACGCGCTTCTGAATGCTCCCGACCTCGAAACCTACGATCTTTCCAGCATGCGCAACGTGATGCTGGGAGGCGCTGCTTCTTCTCCGGAGCTGATCGCGCGCATGGAGAAGGCGTTCCATTGCGACGTGTACGGCGGATATGGGCTCACCGAAACTGGACCTGTGTTGACCTCCTCGCGATCGAAACCTGGCTTGGAGTACCACTCTGACGAGGAGCGCTGGCGACGGCGCGCAATGGCGGGCTGGCCGGTTCCAGGAGTGGATGTCCGCGTGGTCGATCCGAATATGCTAGACGTCCCGCGCGATATGGAGAGCATCGGCGAGGTGGTGGCCATGGGCGACCATATCATGCAGGGTTATTATCGCGAACCCGACGTGACGGCCAGCGTGATGACCGGCCCTTGGTTCCACAGCGGCGACATGGCCGTCTGGGACCAGGAGGGCTTCGTCCATATCGTGGATCGTAAGAAAGAGATCATCATCAGCGGCGGAGAAAATATCTCGTCGCTGGAGGTGGAGAAGGCGATCTTCGCGCACCCTGCCGTCTTCGAATGCGCGGTGGTGGCGGCCCCGCATGAGAAATGGGGCGAAGTGCCCATTGCCATCGTGGTGCGGAAGCCGGGCTCCACGCTCACCTCTGAAGAACTGATGGAGTTCCTGCAGGACCGGCTCGGAAAATTCAAACTGCCGAGGTTAATCGAGTTCAGCGAGGAGCAATTGCCCAAGACCGGGACGGGCAAGATTCGCAAGATGATCTTGCGCGAAAAGTTCTGGGAGGGCAAAGAGAAGCGCGTTCAGGGCTAGCCGTTTGTCTTGAAACCGTCCGGTTGACGAGGAGCGTCTAACATGACATTGAACACCCTGGCATTCATTCTATTGCTGGCGCAAATTGGCTCTCCGGGCGGCCAATATCCAGGACAGTCCCCACCCGGGCAATATCCGCCTGGACAGGGCGGCGGTGGCATGCCATTTCCCGGGCGAGGCCGAAAGACCACCACCAGTGAGAAGAAGGAGAACGCAGTCACCTCCGTCTTCTTTAAGGGGACCGTCCGCGAACTTGATGCCAAGTCCATGGTGATCGAAGCGGAAGATTCCCGCATCATCACGGTTCAGATTGTTGACAAGACCACGAAGCCGAAGGATCTGGCCATCGGCGATAAGGTGGATGTTTCGGCCAGGGAAGACGGGAAAGGTGGATTTCTTGCGGATTCCATTAGCACGCTGGACAAACCCGCCGTAGCCGCAGGAGCGAAACCAACTGCTGGCAAATCGGAACCGGGCGCCGAAGCGGAGCCCCCCCGCGAACCGTCAGCCGTGATTCTGAAAGGACCGAAGTACGACGAAGACGATGCTGGTCCTCCGACGCTGAAGCGAGGCGTGCCGGCTCTTCGCAAGAAACCAGCCGAGCCTGCTCCCGAACGCGAGGTCGCCGACGTGGTAGCCAACCCGAACGGGCCACCGCTTGTTCCGGCCCCTTCCGACCCGAGGCAGGCGTTCATCGAGAAAGCCAAGGACGAGGCGGCAGGCTTGCTGACCGGGCTTCCGAACTATGTTTGCCAGGAGTACACGACGCGCTACGTGAGCGAAGGCAAGTCGGACTGGCATGCGGTGGATGTGGTGTCGCTTGACATGGTTTACCAGGACGGCAAGGAAGATTACCGCAACATCGCCATCAACGGCAAACCTTGGAAGAAGCCCATCGAAGAAAGCGGCGCTTGGTCAACAGGCGAATTTGGCACCATCCTCAGGGATCTGTTTTCTCCCTCCACGGCTGCGACCTTCAAGTACAGCAAGGACTCAACCGCGTCCGGTCTGCCCGCTCACATGTACAACTTTACGGTGGACCGCGCTCATTCGCACTGGCGAGTGACCATGGTGGCGCAGTCGATTTTCCCGTCTTATAAAGGCTCCATCTGGCTCGACAAGACAGGCGCGCGCCCGTTGCGAATCGAGATGCAGGCCACTCAAATCCCACCCGACTTTCCGGAAGACGCAGTCGAGTCGGCCGTGGATTACGGGTACGTCAGCCTGGGTACGCAGAAGTTTTTCGTGCCGCTGAAAGCCGAAGTGCTCAGCTGCCACCGCGGGATGAACACCTGCGATCGCAATGTGATCGAGTTCCGGAACTATCACAAATACTCCGGCCAGAGCGACATCATCTTCGCCAAATAGCCTCCGCTGGCTGTTCTACGATAGACCTTGGGGGAGCGCTGAGACAAGTTAACGTTGGAGTCATCGGACTCGGAAATGTGGGCAGTGGCGCGCTGGCCATTCTCGCCGAGAATGCTGACCAGATCGCACTCAAGCTGGGCTTCCGCCTGAACGTGTGTGCGGTCTGCAGCCGCACCGTAGAAACCAAGGTCATGCCCGCGTCGCTCAATGCGGTGACGAAGACCGCTCACTGGCAGGATGTCGTGAACGATCCCGACGTGGATATCGTGGTCGAACTGGTAGGCGGAACGCACGTAGCGCGCGAGATCGTGGATGCCGCGATAGCCGCTGGCAAGTCGGTGGTGACTGCCAACAAAGAATTGATGGCGCTGTGCGGCGCGGAGATTTGGGATCGAGCCATCCGCGCTGGTATTAACCTCGCGATGGAAGCCAGCGTGGCGGGCGGCATTCCCATCCACGCAGTGCTGCGAGAAGGCATCTCTGGCGATCGTGTGACCGCGCTCTACGGCATCCTGAACGGCACTAGCAACTATATTCTTACCGAGATTGAAGCGCGCGGAACATCGTTTCCTGACGTGCTCGCCGAAGCGCAGCGGCTGGGTTATGCGGAGGCGGATCCGAGCGCCGATGTCGACGGCTACGACGCCAGCTCGAAGCTCGCGATTCTTGCAGCGCTGGCCTTTGGCGAAAAGATCACGCCATCGGATATATACACCGAAGGCATCCGGCGCATCATGCCGATCGACTTTCTTTACTCTCATCAACTGGCGCACACCATTCGGCTGATCTGCTCGGCGCGGCAGACCCCCCAAGGGCTGATCCTTTCAGTGCGTCCCGCGCTGATTCCCAACTCCGCGATTTTGGCGGGCGTGCGCGGCGCTTACAACGCGATCTGGGTGCGCGGACAATTCGGCGAAGACACGTTTTATTACGGACGAGGCGCGGGGGCTAGGCCGACCGGCGTCGCGGTGGTCAGCGATCTGATGCGAGTAGCGCGGGAGATTCGGTTTGGCAGTCCGGAGCGCGTCTCGCCCTTTGCGCACGAGCGGCTGGGCGAGTATCAACCGATCTCGGTCACTCTGCAAAAATCCGCTTACTACTTGCGCTTTCGCGTAGAAGACCGGCCCGGCATTATCGCCCGGCTGGCGACTTTGCTCACCGAAAACGAAATCAGCTTGGACGCGGTGCTGCAAATACCCGCGCAGAACTGGCGGGATTTGCCGTTCGTCATAACGGTGCAGCCAACCTCGGAACAATCGATTCGCAATGCAGTGGCAGAGATGTCCAAGCAGAATTTCCTGCTCGAGCCCCCGCTTGCATTACCCATGGAGGAGCCATTGTGAGAAATTTTCTGATTCCCCTGCTGTTATGTTCGGCCGCGATCGCGCAAGTTGCCGGGAACGCGAACAAGCAGTATCAAACCAAGGAAGGGCGCGAAGGTGTCGCCAAGAGCTTGGCCGATCCGCATCGCGACGACAAGCAGAAGCCCCGCGAGTTGATTGAGGCCATGGATCTGAAACCGGGCATGACGGTGGCGGATGTCGGGACCGGCGTTGGATACATGCTCCCGTTCCTGAGCCGTGCGGTAGGAGCCAGCGGAAAAGTCATCGCGGAGGACATCCAAACCGATTTCCTCGATAAGGCCAAGCAGCATGCTCGTCTCTCGAATGCTCAGAATGTGACGTTTGTTTTGGGCGCTCCGGAAGACGCCAAGCTGCCGGGCGACACGGTGAACTCGATTCTGGTTTTGGATGTTTATCATCATTTCGATTACCCAGACCAGATGCTGGCTAGCCTGCGCGAAAGTCTGCTGGGCGGCGGCAAGTTATTTATAGTCGACTATTACCGGAGCGAGGCAGCGATGCCGGGCGGACGGGCGCTGGAGCATATCAGGGCTGATCGGGATGAAGTAGTGAAGGAGATCGAAACCAATGGTTTCCGCCTGCTGTGGAAGCGGGATCACATTCCAAATAGCCAGTACATGCTTGCATTTGAGAAGAAGTGATGGCGATACCGCAGGACCAATTGGACCGCATCACTCCGACAGTAGACGCAGCGCGCGCCAGCCTTTCTAAGTTGGTGCAGGAGCTGCCGTTCGATGCCGAGTCAGCGCTCACGTTTCACCCGGACGGCGAGAGCGAGCAATGACCATGGAGCAGGCTGGCGCAGCGCTGCGGAGCGGCCAAACTACTTGCGTCGGACTCGTGCAGGCAGCGCTGGCGCGCGTTGAGGAGCTTAACCCCAAGCTCAATGCTTTCATTACGATTACCGGTGATCAGGCCCGGGCCCGCGCGCGGGAACTCGATATCGAATTGGCTGCCGGGCATGATCGAGGTCCGCTGCATGGGATGCCGATCGCGCATAAGGATCTGGTCTGCACGAAGGGGATCCGCACCACTTCGGGATCGAAGCTGTTTGCAGACTACGTGCCGGACTACGATGCGGACGTGGTCAAGCGGCTGAACGCTGCGGGTGCGATATCGATCGGCAAACTAGGCTTGCATGAGCTGGCATATGGCGTGACTTCATCGAATCCGCACTTCGGGGCTGTGCGCAACCCTTGGAATCCCGAGTGCATTCCAGGCGGATCGAGCGGCGGATCGGGGGCGGCGGTAGCGACAGGCATGGTGTTCATGGCTACCGGCACCGACACCGGCGGGTCAATCCGCATTCCGGCAGCGTACTGCGGCACGGTCGGACTGAAGCCTACCTACGGACTGGTGAGCCGTCGCGGAGTGCGGCCTTTAGGATTCAGCCTGGACCATGTGGGACCGCTAACGCGCACGGTCCGCGACATGGAGTTGACGATGGCGGCCATTGCGGATATGCGAGAGGTTGCAGAGCCCTCCACGCTCCGAGTCGGCCTGCCCGAGGGATACTACTTTGACCGCATTGATCCAGAAGTGAAGGAGGCGGTCCTACGCGCTGCGCGAACTGTTGAAGTGGTGCCTGTTAAGACGCCGGATATCGAAGCGCTGAACACAGTCGGGCGAGTGATCCTGTTGGCCGAGGGGTCTGCTGCCCTCGAAAACCAGCATGCCAGGCGCGATCAGTTTGGGCCGGATGTGCTGGCGCTCCTGGATCAAGGGCGGCTGATTCCGGCTACCGACTACGTGAACGCGCAACGGCTCCGCAAGCAGTTCGTGGATGAGTTTCGGAAGCTGTTTCAAACGATTGACATTTTGCTGACGCCGACCCTGCCGATGGTCGCTCCAAAGATCGGTCAACTTACCGTGGAACTGGCTGGCGAAACCGTGGACACCCGTTTGGCGACTACACGATTCGTGCGGGGGATCAACGTTTTAGGGCTGCCCGCCCTTTCTATCCCGTGCGGCTTTTCTAAATCGGGGCTGCCTATCGGAGTGCAACTCATCGGGCGCGCTTTCGAAGATCGGTTAGTCATGCGATTCGGGGCGAGGCTGGAAGCGAGCATGATGGTTCACAGGCCCGGATCCGTTTCCTAGTCCAGGGGCGGTTCGGATTGCTTGGTCGACAAATCGCTTGGCCGCTTCAATCGCAGAAGGCAGGGATTCACCGCGAGCCAGTCCGGCCGTGATTGCGGCGGAGTACGTGCAGCCCGTCCCGTGAGTGTGCTTTGTTGCGAAGCGAGGAGCGGGAAATTCAAACCACTGGCCGTCATGCAGCAGCAGATCGGTGGCGTCGTCAACCAAGTGTCCGCCCTTCACCAGGACGTTCTCCGCCCCTGCAGCAGCCAACTTCTTCGCAGCATCGCGCATTCCTGAGAGATCAGACACCTCCATTCCTGTCAACGCGGCCGCCTCCGGAAGGTTAGGAGTGAGCAGGTAAGCGCGCGGGATTAGTTTCGCTTTCAACACGGAGCAGGCATCGGGGTCCAGCAACGAAGCGCCATGCTTGCTGATCATCACGGGGTCAACGACAAGCGGAAATGTGAAGCTGGCTGCTAAGTCCGCTATGGTCTCGATGATCTCGCGATTTCCCAGTGCTCCGGTCTTAGCCGCGGCAGGCGGGATGTCGTCGAGCAAGGCTTCAATCTGTTGACGAACCAACTCCGATCCAAGATAGTGCACCCGGGAAACTCGCATTGTGTTTTG
>JANXQZ010000950.1 GCA_025353235.1 Bryobacterales bacterium | reverse complement strand
CGCACCGTTAATCGCGTATCCCGAAACGTTGTTGGAAGCAGCGTTCGCCACATGGAGTAATTTCTTTCATGCTTAACGTCTTTTCGCGCGGGCGATGAGCCAGTCCAACGGTAACGGATACCAATCGTAACACCCGGCCTTAAGCGTAACATCGAAATGGGAACGACCCGAACAGGCAGGCGCTCAGTACCCCGGCAGCTTTCAACTCTCGTGCGTGACGAGATCTGAGCTTCAACGTGGTAAAAGGGGGAAGGTCCTTGCGGGCCGAGCGATTGTGCTTCCAGAGAAAGTGAGGGGAAGGTAAATTGAGCGCCCTCAACGCGCGAGGCTGCTGCCAGCATTGCGTTGATACCGCACGGAACCCGATGGAACCGTGCGGGTGCGGAATAAGCCGGGCGAAACTGATTGTGTTCGTTTTGGACGAGGTTTCGTTAGGCGGGGGTAACTTGCTCGGCTTGCAGGCCTTTGGGGCCGCGCTTTACGACAAACGATACGCGAAGTCCTTCCTCCAGCGTACGATAGCCGCTTGCTTCAATGGCCGAGAAGTGGACGAACACGTCTTCGCCGTTCTCGCGTGCAATGAATCCAAATCCTTTTGCGGCGTTAAACCACTTTACTGTCCCTGTTTCTTTCATGGTGCTTCCTTTTTTACAATTGATGTTAGTTAGCGATTAAAATCCAGCGGAATCGAGCAGGACGGTATAGCGACAGTGAGAACACGGGGTTCGGAATACAATCGGCACATCGATGTACGGAGGGGTTCAATAGCTTGCAATAGAGTAACACGGTTTCGGACTCGGCTGTTTGCCCTCCAATCTGGTACCCTGAGATTTGTGAGGAGGCAATATGGCAGGACGCGGTAGGTCGACTTATCAGAAGAAACAAAAAGAAACAGCACGTCTCGAAAAGCGCCAAGCAAAGGCGCAGCGTAAAGAGGAACGAAAGAGCGAACCCAAGATTGAAGAAGATTTGGACAGCATGCCGCCGGGTCCGTATCTGGAAGGCGATGGAACCAGCCCGGAATCGATCTAGCGCTCACGAATTGTGCCGAATCCGGCAGCAGGTTGACGAAAGCGCCGGTTTCGGCACATTTCGCGCGTTTTGCTTCTAACCCCTCCCCCAGCAATCCACCGTTTAGCCCTCATTACACAACTCTTACAGACTCTACGGGATTTCGTTGCTAGCTTGGAATTGTAGGCTTGGCCTCCTTAAAAATTCTAAATGAGCACAGAGATCACGAGCTTCCCGAATCGTCAGAAGATGAATTGGCTGACGACCATCGTTTTCGCGCTGTTTCACGTAGGTGCCGTTGCCGCACTCTTCATGTTCAGCTGGCGCGTTTTCGCCGCAACCGTGTTTTTATACTGGATGTGCATTGGACTCGGCATCAGCCTGGGATACCACCGGCTGCATACCCATCGATCCTTTAAGGTGCCCCTCCCTCTGGAGTACTTTTTCGCTCTCTGCGGAGCCCTGACGCTGGAGGGCGGTCCGATTTTCTGGGTGGCGACCCACCGCATCCATCATCAAAAATCCGATCATGCAGGCGATCCGCACTCTCCCCGGGATGGCGCTTTCTGGTCGCATGTGGGCTGGATCCTGTTCGGCGAAGCCAACCATGCCAACACCGCCATGATGTCCAGATACGCTCCGGATCTGGCCAAGCACCGCTTCTATATTTGGCTGAATAATTACCACTGGATCCCGCAGGTTGTTCTAGGCGTAATCCTGCTGGCAATTGGCGGCTGGCCGTTGATGTTTTGGGGCATTTTTGTCCGTGTGACTTTCGGGCTGCATGCCACTTGGCTGGTCAACTCCGCTACTCACATGTGGGGATCGAGACGCTTCAGTACCCGCGATGATTCGCGGAACAACTGGTGGGTGGCGCTCCTGACGTTCGGCGAAGGCTGGCACAATAATCACCACGCGCATCCGACGTCGGCTCGGCATGGCTTGGCTTGGTACGAGTTCGATCCATCCTGGCTTACACTGAGGCTGCTGTCGTTTCTAGGTATTGCGAAATCGATTCGAGTGGCGAAGTTGACCAGCGCGATCGCGGAACGAGAAGCGGCGTAGGATCTACTCCAGCTTATAAATCGCTAGGCCGCTGAGCAGCTTGGGAAAGAAATCGGTTGATTTCTGAGGCATGACGCCGCCTCCGAAGGCAACCTCGGCAACTTGCTGGGCCGTCGTCGGTTCCAGCAAGAAAGCTGCTTGCGCCTGGCCGTCAACCACTTTGGCCCAAGCGGCATCCAAACCTCGCACATACTGCAAATATCTTTCCTCGCGAACGGCCTCTTCGCCGATCCCGAGCGCCCTTCCCAGCAGTTCATCATGCAGAACTCGCACGTCCAATTCTCCCGGTTTGCGCTCGCGATCCAATAGGTGAATACCCGCATCGCCTGGAAGAGCAATCCCGATGCGAATCCTCTCCGGGGCGGGCGTGGAAAAAATCTCTTTCAACTCGCCGAGTGAAGCAGGCTTTCTCGTCTGCAGTTTCGCCAGCAGATTCTCGCCGCTGAAATTCCCCATGCCGCTCACCACGCGATGCGTCGCCAGGATCTTCAACCCGGGCGCGTGCATGTTCACGAAAGTCATCATCACATTCTTAACGCCTTCGATTTGCGGGTTGGAAATCCGGAATGCCAACGCGGTCTCGTAACGATGATGCCCGTCCGCTATGAGCAGCTTCTTGTCTGCCATTAGCTGCTGTATTCGTCCGATGCTCGCTCCATCCGCGATCTTCCACATCCGGTGGGTTGCGCCGTACTCGTCGTCCAAAACCACCAGGGGCTCGCCTTGCGCTGCTTCGTCCAGGACCGCGTCGATTTCCCGGGCCGGATCGGGATACAGCATGAAGATCTGCCCGAAGTGCGCAAGGGTGTGGCTTAGAAGTTCGGTGCGGTCTTTCTTCGGACCCGATAAGGTCTGCTCATGCCGATGCACGATCTTCGCCGCATACTCCTCCAGTGCGCCCAGGCCGATGAAGCCTTTGCGAGTCAGCCGCTCGCTGGAACCGGGAAGGCTGAATTCCTGGAAATAGGCGTAAAAGCCGGGCTGCTCTTCTTTCGCAAGCACGCCCGCTGCAATCCAGTCATGCAAGTCGTGAGCGGCGCGGGTGTACACATTGTTGGCGTCATCGTCAGACGGAAACCGCTCCCCTAAGATAAGCCGTACCAGGTTATAGGGACTGAGCGAGAGATACCGGGCTTGCATCTCTGGCGAGATCTTGTCATAGGGCTGAGTGACCAGGCGATCTAACGGGCCCGCCGCTCTGGCGTAGCAATACGGCTGAAAAGGGAATATCTTGGCCATTGGCCAGAATATCACCCCATCCTGAAGCCCCAGTACTTGTGTGCGGTAGGAAGGGAAAGAGTACCCCGAAAGTCCCTTGGTAAGTCCGCGATAGGGATGCTAGTTTTTATCAGCGCGTAAAGCCAGCGGGCGCGGCGCGATTTTGAACGGAGCACTCTCATGAATTTAAAACCGAATATCCCAGCCGTTTGCGCGGCGTTTGTTTGCGCACTCGTTTCGCTGCCGGCCCCTGGCCAAGTACTTCCGCCGGTCCTGGCGGAGAGTTTCAATCCTTCGACGGCCGTGCTAGGCGCAACCTCGACTTTGACGATTACGGTGTCCAATCCTAGCGCGACCTCGACGCTCTCGAGCGTGTTCTTCAACGACACTTTTCCTGCTGGCCTGGTCCTGACGGCGACTGGAACCCAGACCGCTGCCTGCTCGGCAGGATCCGCATTCGGAGGGGTGGCCGCCACAGCGGGGGGAACCACTGTCGCGCTCCTCTCCACCGTCTTGCCCGCGAACGGTTTTTGCACGTTCACGGTCAGTGTAAAAGGCACAGCGCCTGGGTTGCTAACCAACAACGTTACGGTATTCGACGGAACGGCAGGGGCGGGCAACACGGCTTCGGCGGGCCTAAGCGTGAGTTCGGGGCTGCCGCCGGTGCTCACCAAGACATTTGGCTCTGCGACCGTCGCTGTCAATTCGACTACAACCTTAACCTTCGTTCTTTCCAATCCAAATGCGGCTCTGCAACTCAACGGGGTGGGTGTGAGCGACACTCTGCCTGTCGGACTTCTCGTCGCCACGCCGAGCGTGGTTGCAACGGATTGCGCCGTTCCGGTCAGCGCCCTTGCAGGGTCTAACCTGATTAGCGTGGCCGGGGTTACGTTGGCTCCTTCTGCGGCGTGCACTGTGACCGTAAGCGTGGTCGGGGTGCTCGACGGCCAGCAGAACAACACAACCGCTCCGATCACTTCCGCCAACGGCGGCACCGGACTTGCGGCTTCCGCCGGCATCTTCGTAGGCGACCCCTATCAAGTCCGCTACACTGCCAATCTCACAATTGGCGATTCGGTGATGAACTTCACCAACACCGGGGAAAGCTCGACAACGTCGCTCCCGGCGCAGAACGGCAATATCTGCGTAAACGCGTACGCCTTTTCTCCCGACGAGCAACTCATCTCTTGTTGCTCCTGCGCAATCACTCCGGATGGGCTCGGCTCGATTTCAGCGGCTAACGACTTGGTGAGCAACGGCCTGACGCCCGGCCGGGCGACCTCCGTCGTCGTGAAATTGTTGGCGACCAGCGGAGGGGCCAATACGACTTGCAACGCGGCTACGGCCGGCACTTCCGCGAACCCCTTGGCGAACGGCTTGGTTGCCTGGGGCACTACGATTCATGCCCTTCCCCTATCTCCGCAGAGTTCTTATCGGGCTTACGGCGTTACGGAAACTCGATTTGCCTCCGCGCAACTGAGCGCTGCTGAGTTGGTGCGCGTGACAGCCCTGTGCGGATTCATTCAAATCAACGGAAGCGGGTACGGAATTTGTAGATCCTGTCGGCTGGGCGGATTGGGGGCAGCGCGTCAGTAGGTAGTCATTAAGCCTAGTCACAACGCTCGCTAGACAGGGTATCTTGACTGTAGGTTATCTTACTAGGTCATAGCGCTATTGTGAGTAAGGAAATTACATGGTACGCTTGACAACGCGTCAAGCCAACCGGGCAAAGCGCTACTTAACGGAGGATCGCTTTGTCTATATCTAAATCTAAACCACAAATATCCCTGGTCGCCTGCGCGACTTATCTCTCGACCATGATTTTGGTTGCCGCGCCACTTACTCCCCCTGGCGTCAGCAAGGTATTCACGCCGTCCACGATAACGGCGGGTGCAACCTCGACGTTGAAGTTCACGGTTACCAACCCGAATGCAGCCATTGCGCTCTCGGGGGTCACCTTCACCGACACCTTTCCCGCCAATCTTGTCCTTGCCGCAACTGGAACTCAGACTGCGTCCTGCACGGGAGTTGGATCGGCGTTTGGAGGTGTGGCTGCAACCCTGGGCGGGACCACGGTAGGCTTGAATTCCACTGTTATCGGCCCTAGCGGCTCCTGCACTTTCACGGTGCTCGTTCAAGGGAATACAGCCGGCCCGATCACTAACACCGTGACCGCTTCGGATATCACTCAGGGAGCTGGGAGTCCTGGAACTGCAACGTTGCAGGTAAATGCGCCGTTGTCCGTCACACTTGCGAAAACTTTCGGAACCGCCACCGTCGGCGTGAACGGAACCACAACCGTCACCTTTACGCTGTCGAATCCGAATACAACCGTCCCCCTTACTTTCTCTCTGATAGACGGGTTGCCCCCCGGTTTGATCTTCGCGGACCCGAACGGTTTGATCAATACCTGCGGCGGCACGTTCATCATGAGTAACCGCCTTGAATTCGGCCTTAATGCGACTCTGGCACCGAGCGCAACTTGCACTTTAACGGTGAACGTGAACGGTGTAGTCGACGGACCCGTTACCAATCTTTCGGCTGCCCAATCCGGCGGCAATGGGCCTCTTGTCTTCGCCTCCGCGGACATCTTCGTGGGCCAGCCCTTCCAAGTCCGCTACACCTCGAATTTGGCGATCGGAGATTCGGTGATTAACTTCACCAACACCGGCGAAGGCGTTCCTGCCCCTATCGGGGACGCTCCCGTTGCTGGCGCACCCGTCGTTAGCGATAGCTTGTGCGTGAACGTGTATGCTTTCTCGCCCGATGAGCAATTAGTCTCTTGTTGCTCATGCTTAGTCACACCCAATGGACTGGCTTCGCTTTCAGCCGTGAGCGACCTGACCAGCAACACGCTAACGCCTGGCAGGCCGACTTCGATCGTAGTGAAACTGCTGGCCACCAGCGCAGCGGGCGTTGCTCCTGCATGCAATGCAGCTACCGCCGGCACTCCTGCAAATCCGCTTCAGAACGGGCTAGCAGCATGGGGTACCACGATTCATCCTCTGCCGGTCACGGTCGGAAGTCCTGTGGGTACTTTTGGGATAACGGAGACACGTTTTGTGCCAGCTATGCTGAGCGCTGCGGAGTTGACTCGCATTACAACGCTCTGCGGGTTTATCCAGATCACCGGGAGCGGCTTCGGCATTTGCAAGTCTTGTCGCTTGGGCGGCCTTGGCGGCATGAAGCAATAACGAAGCACTTTACGTAGAGCTATCGCGAAGTAACTCAGTCTATTTGAATCAGGCCGAGCGACGGGGTGCAAGCCGCGTCGCTCG
>JANXQZ010000946.1 GCA_025353235.1 Bryobacterales bacterium | reverse complement strand
GTTCGTCGCTCAGTTCCTGGAAGGGTCCATGACCCTGTCGCGGGACTCCGAGGCGATGATCAATTCGCGCATCGCGCAGCTCGATTCCAGCTTCTGGAACGTAGGGTGATGCATCACCTCGTTCAACTGCAGTGAGATCAGGTGATCGATCTGCGCGATGCGCGAATTGATCATCGCCTCGGAGTCCCGCGACAGGGTCATGGACCCTTCCAGGAACTGAGCGACGAACTGCTTGACCAAGTCCTTACTGCGGGTTCGCGACTCCGGATCACGCGCCAAGCGCCCTTCGTCGACAATTTGATCGAGGATCGATTTCTCTATTACGGTCTCGGCCGGTGCGGCTGCTGCAGCGGCCGCATGAGACTTTTGCGCTTCTTTACTCACTCGCGGCCCCCTTTTCTCCAGAGATCTCACCCTTCAATTTATCCAGCTTATCCGTATTGCGGATGGCACCCTGAAGGAGTTCGTCCAGCTTGTCGTTGCCTTGCAGGCTGCCTCGCAGATCCGAAAGCTTGGTTCTCAGATCCAGCAGATCCTTAAGCGGCTTCACTTGCTTGGCTACTTGGGTCGGTTCGAAATCGTCCATGCTGCGGAACTTCAGATCGACCTTTAATTGGCCCGCGTCCGGATCGTCGCTCAACTTATTTTCAACTGAAAATGAGAGGTGAGGTTTGGTCGCAGCCAGCACCGAATCAAAATTGTCCGGATCTATTTCAACGAATTTCCGGTCCTTGAGGCGGGGAAGAGGCTCTTCCGGCATGCCCGTGAAGTCGCCGAACACGCCCATTACGAAAGGCAGTTCTTTTTTTTCGATCGCTCCGCCGGTGTCCACATCATAGGTGATGTGCACGCGAGGCGACCGAACTCGGTCCAGTTTATGTTGTAGGCTCTCAGCCATATACCCCTCCGTAGCTTAGGCCGAACATTGGCCAGCGACTTGGGGCGGGCCTTGACTTGTCTAAGCGTAGATCGACAATACCACTTTCGATTCGCTAAGACAATTTTATTTTAATTCTTAATGTGCGGTTCCAGAGGTACGGGGCGCTGCTTGGTACTTGGGCGAACCGGTTGCTTCGTGGGTTTGGCGCGTTTCCGCGTGTCGGCGATTATACTCCCATACAGGATTGGGGATATAATGCCCGACGCCTCCCACGACGATACCTGCATTGCAACCCAATTTCGGTTGTGGTCTAGTGTGAAAGTAGAACCTCGAAAATCCATGAAGTCATTAAACCTGCTGTTCGCCGTTCCTCTGCTTGTAATCTTGGCAAGCTGCACCACCGATCCCAAGGTACAGAGCAGCCGTTATGTGGCGAACGGCAACAAATACCAGGAGCGGGGCCAGACCAAGCAAGCCTCGATCATGTATCGGCGTGCGTTGCAGAAGAACATGAAAAACGCGGATGCCTGGTACAAGTTGGGGCTGATCAACCTGGACCAGAACAGCTACGGGGAGGGTCGGGGCGACCTGATTCGAGTAGTGGACCTCGGGGAAGCCGAAAACAAATACGACGCCAAGGTTCAGGATTGTCTGACCAAAATAGCGGATATCGACTATACCGGCTACGCAAAATACCCCGATAAGCTTAAGGACTACTATTCGGATTTGAACCATCGATCCGACCAGCTAAACCGGCATTACCCGAATACCTTTGATAGCTACCGGATCGCCGGTCTGGCAAAGTACTCCGAAGCCTTGACTCTGAAAAAGCGGGAAGAACGGCTTCCCATCGTGCAGGAGGCACTCGCCGAGTTCCAGAAAGCGGACGCGATTAAGCCCTATAACGGCGCGCTCGGGTTCGCCATTGTCAGCACGCTCGCCGAGACGGGCCAAGCGGTCCCAGCCGAAAAGTACGCCAATGAGATGATTGCCCGCAAGACGGCTGACGAGCGGGTTTATTCGAGCCTTTATTGGTTTTACAATGGGGGCGGCCACCCGGATGCTGCTGAGGAGATCCGGAAGAAGCAGGTCGCAAACAACCCGAAAGACGGGAGTGCCCTGATCGCTTTGGCCAGCCACTACTATATGGCGAAGCGCCAGCCCGAAATGGTAGCGGCGCTGGGGAAACTCACGTCCGATCTGAAGTCTTTCCCGAACGCTTACATGCTGGTAGGAGATTTCTATTTTTCGCTCGGAGACTTAGAACATGCAATAGGGCCTTATCTGCAAGGCGAGAAAGCAGATGCTCCCAATAAAACCCTGTATATGAAGAAGACGGCCGAGGCTTATACGCTGCTCGGAAGGTACGACGAAGCTGGCAAGATCGTGACAGAACTGCTGAAGCAGGACAAGAACGATCCCGAAGCAGTCGCCATGGACGCCTCGCTCCAGCTGAATCATGCCAAGCGGGAGGAAGCGGACGGCGTGATCGCTCGTTTGCAGCCTTTACTTGCAAAGACATCGCCCAACGAACTGGAAAAGTCGATGATCCTGCATTTCAACCTTGGCAGGGCTTACGCACTGAAAGCCGATCCGCAGAGTCTGGATCAGGCGCGGCTCCAGTTTGAAGAGGCGCTGAAAGCGCGGGTCGGGAAAGTTCCGTATATCCCCGCGTTGATGGCTCTTTCTCAGCTCGAACTGGCGCGGGGAGGAAATCCGCAGGCTGTTGAGTATGCGAATACGATCATCCGCTACGCTCCGGCAAACCTGACCGCGCGGCTTGTGCGGACTATGGGACTGGCGAACATGAACGAGTTCGACAAGGCTCGCCAGGAGCTGGAAACGCTGATCCGGTACAAGCCCGATTCCGCAGACACCCGGTTTCAGCTTGCCCGCCTCGATCTGCTTCAAAAGAAGTACAAGGAAGCGGAATCCGAGTTCGGAGTCTTAGTGAAGGCAAACGATTCGCGCGGATTGACGGGCCTTATCGAATGCAAGGTGGCCGAGGGTAACGCAAGCGAGGGCGTAGGTCTTATCCAGGCCCAGTTGGCCAAGTCGCCCACCAACATTCTGTATCGGAACGCTCTGGCGACGCTGTTCTACAACACCGGAAAGTATAGCGAGGCAGCAGTCGAGTTCCAGAAGCTGGTCGACCAGAATCCCAATACCGAGGTCGGCACCCGCGAGATGTGGTACTTGCGCTTGGGAGAGTCGCTTCGGCGTGGTAACGATATAAACGGAGCCGTCGGCGCGTTCAGCAAAGCATCGGAATTGGCGCCCAAGCATCCGACGCCGAGACTCGAACTGGCCATGCTTTACGAAGCAGCCGGGAAAGCGGATGACGCACGCCGGGCTTACGAAGAAGTGTTGAAGCTGGAGCCGGACAATGCGGTGGCTCTCAACAATATCGCTTATTCAAAGGCGGATACCGGCACCGACCTGGATGGCGCGATGGCGTTTGCTCAGAAGGCGCGCACCAAGGCACCTCAAAATCCCGACGTTTTAGATACGCTAGGACTAATCTATTTCAAGAAGGATCTGGTAGACGACAGTCTGCGAGTGTTTACGGACTTGGTCAACCGGGCACCGAATAGCCCAACTTATCACCTGCACCTAGCCATGGCTCTTTATAAGAAAGGCGACCATGTACGGGCGAAACGGGAGTTGGATACCGCGAGCCATAATTCTCCGAGCGGCCGCGAGCAGGTCCAGATCAAGGAACTGATCTCCAAAATCGGATAACTATTTGGAGAATTTGACTCAGCTGCGGGCTCGCTACCCGAGCCTGCCCTATGTAGCCCCGTTCATTGCGTTCATTGTCTTCCTGGCGGTTCAGCGCTACGTCCCGCTGCCCCCAACAATCGAATCCCCAATTCGCTTGCTGGTCCTGGCAGGAGTGCTTTGGGTCTTCTCGCGGGGCGTGATCGATTTCCGCTCGACAAATCTGCTAGCGAGCGCCTGTCTCGGAATCGTCGTGTTCGCGATCTGGATTTTACCAGACGAGTTGTTTCCGCACTACAGAAGGCATTGGCTGTTTCAGAATGCTCTGATGGGATCGCTTCAGAGTTCGCTCGCGAGTGAATCGAGGATCGATCCTTTTATTCTGGCTTGCCGATCGATCCGTGCGGTTGTGCTCGTGCCCATCATTGAAGAGCTGTTTTGGCGGGCCTGGCTGATGCGCTGGCTGATCTCCCCGCGATTTGACGATATTCGGCTCGGGACGTACAATGTTCAGTCTTTCTGGCTCACAGCGGTCCTATTCGCGACAGAGCATGGTCCGTATTGGGACGTCGGACTAGTCGCCGGAATTATTTATAACTGGTGGATGGTGCGGACGCGCAGTCTTGGAGATTGCATTTTGGCGCATGCTGTTACGAACGCGTGTCTTTGCGGTTATGTGATTGCCACTCATCGCTGGGAATATTGGCTATAAGCATCCAATACACTAGCACCGGGACATACACATACCAGCGGATCGCCGTCGATCCGTTCCATACTCCCAAGGTAAGCCAATCAATGAGCACGGCATAGGTCAAAGGCATCAGCGCTGTCCAGAGAAACAGCGGCGAGAGCGGGAACACCGCCAGCAAGGGAACAAACCAGGTCAGATACCAAGGGTGAATGTTGGCTGAAATGGCCAACATGCCCGTGATCACGATGAGCACGCCTTTTTCAAGCCGTGGGCGTGCGAGCGCGACTCCGACGACAAGCGCGCCAAGGATGGCGAAAGCCAGGTACTTAGACCCGTAGACGCTCTGGGTGATCTTCAGCAGCAAGCCAAATAGCAAGTCGTTATTGAGCCAGCCTCCGAAAAATCCGCTGGTAAACTGGACATTCTCACGCACATCGCCGAGGTAGGGCCCGACGAACAGAAGCACCGTTCCGGCGAATATCGCAGCCGACTTCATCAGCCGACCAGGTCTCCAAGAATCGACGAACAGAGGGAACAACACCGCTGGCCAGATTTTGGCAGCCGTCGCCAGACCGAGAAGACAAACAGCCCAATTCCGACGGCTTGCGGAGGCACTCGCTAAGGCAGCTACTACGAAGAAGACCGCCGTCGAGTCATTGTGTCCATTCGCCCAAAACTCAAAGACCGGGAGGGGGCACCACGCGTAGATCAGCACGCGTTCCGGGGGCAATCCGAGCAGTTTCAAATGTTTGTAAAGTGCCGCAACGATCGCAAGGTCGAATAATGCGGACGGAAGTTTGAACCAGAACACTTGTCGAAACGGGTCCATCACCGCCCGAGAAACTCCTTCGTATGTCACCAGCTCCAACAACTCCGTTAAGGGACCATAGCCCGCCTTAAAGTCCGGCACCACGACTCTGGAGAATGTTGCATCCCGAATCCCGACCCAGCGCGGGTCCATGGGCCTAACCTGATACGGATTGCCGCCCTGGGCTTGCAGCTTACCCTCCCACCGGTAGCGGAACACATCATCTGAGAACGCCGGAAACAAGGGCCAGGCAGTGAGACGAAAGACCAGTGCGGCAGCAAAGATGAATCCCGTCAGCCGACGCGGTCGGCTAAATTGCGGAATCTTAAGAATCAGATACACCGAAATCAGGTAGAATACAAACGTCCCGACTTGGAGGACTATGGTCTCTGAAACGTGTTCCCGAAGATCAAGCAGCCCCAGTGTCAGCAGGAACATCGCCTCGATCAGGAGACCGAGGATCGCAATCGGCATAAGCTTTGCTCGCATTCGGATGTGCGGTAGCCCATGTTAACAGGAACTAACGTCGCGCTCGACGGCCCCATCCTTT
>JANXQZ010000927.1 GCA_025353235.1 Bryobacterales bacterium | reverse complement strand
TTTCTTGCTCCGCACCTCGTTCACGATCACAGTAACATCCGGATTGTTGATATACTTTCCGAGCTTGTCCTTCAGATCGGCCGTCAGTTGCAGGGGCGTCAGTCCGGCTGCCTGAAGATCGCCGATCAGCGGCATGGTGATCTTCCCGTCCGGCCGGACCGCAACCTGCAACGTGAAATCAACTTCGCGCCAAGTCTTTATAAATAGGACGTCTTCCGGCCCGATCAAGTACTTAGTAGGGTCAACGGCTGCGCCCACACCCTCCGGATTCTTACCGGGAGAGGGGGATATGGGAGACGTTGACAACGGAGCAGGCAACTCACCCTGCTTGGGGGCCTCCGGCTTCGCTTGTCCCGATGCCCTCGAAAGGCCCAGCATGAGGATGGCCGCAAACAAGCCCGCCTCAATGATGGTCACAACCCGAAACTTCACAATTGACATACCCCTCGATAAGCTGAATCAGACGTAATAAATGTTGCTAAACCCGTAAGTCCGTAGGACAATTCATTGTACACCGCACGGTCCAGCGTTCCGACGCCGGGCACGTCTCCGCAATGAACTACTTTCTCGCCAAAACCGACCCCGACACGTATTCTATCGACCAATTGGAGCACGAACATGAGACCACTTGGGACGGAGTTACGAATGCCCAAGCTGTGCGAGCCATCCAACAGATGCGTCCAGGGGACCGCGTCTTCGTCTACCACAGCATGGGTCAGCCAGCCGTGGTCGGGCTGGCTGAGGTTGTGTCCGAGCCCCGTCCAGACCCGAAAAACGCAAAGTCCGCCGTCGCGGCGTTCAAATTTTTAACCCGTCTTGCGCCGCCCACACCCCTCTCGGAGATCAAAGCCTCCTCGCGCTTCGATCAATGGGCGCTGGTGAAACAGAGTCGGCTATCAACCATGACGGCTCCCCAGGAATTTGTGGAATGGATGCGCGGGAGGTATCCGGACGCGCGCATCTAAGCGAACCTTGTCACCCGAGTATCTGAGTAAAGAGCCTATGAGATCACGCCCTTTCTGACGGCATACAAAATCAATTCCGGCGTCCCCTTCAGATTGAGTTTTTGCAGTATGTTGGAGCGGTGAGTTTCAACGGTATAGAGACTGAGATTGAGAATCGAAGCCACCTCCTTATTCGACCTCCCCTCCGCCAACATATGCAGCACTTCCCGTTCCCGGGCAGTTAACAATTCGTAAGTGTCCTCGCCGCCCCGCTGCCGCAGGTGCCGCAGATAATCTTCTGCCAACATCTTGCTAATCGCAGGACTGAAAAACGCCTTCCCGTCATGCACGGCACGAATAGCTCCGATCAAATCGGCCTCCGGGGAGTCCTTGAGCAAATAGCCCCGCGCGCCAGCTTTCAGCGCACGTAGAACATACCCCTCATCCGAGTGCATGCTCAGAATAATCACCGCTATCTTGGGATGCTTCCCGGTGATCTCGCGAACGGCATCGATCCCGTTCAATCTAGGCATCGCGATGTCGACCACCAACACATCCGGCAGATGAGCCTCGGCCATATCCACAGTCTCGCGGCCGTCCGCAGCCTCGGCGATGACGCGAAATCCGGGCTGGCGCTCCAACAGCACGCGCAAACCCGACCGCATCACGCTGTGATCGTCTGCCAGCAGAATCCTAATTTCTTGCATGCTTCTCAATAGGCAGCCGAACCGTGATCAGCGAGCCCCGGCCCACCTCCGACTCCACGTTGAACATGCCGCCCAGGTTTTCGATTCTTTCCTGCATGCCCCGCAGTCCCAAACCCTGCTGAGCAAACGGTTCGATTCCGCAACCATCATCCTGTATCGAGAGGAGCAGCGTGTCCTGCTGCTGCCGAACCTTGATGCGAATCTCCTTGGCTCCCGCGTGCTTTTCGCAGTTGTGAAGGGCTTCTTGCACGACACGATAAATCGCTGTCTTTTGCTCATCCGACAAGTGCTCGACGATCTCTTCGCCCGCGAAATCCACAACCACGCCGCTCCTTTTCGATACCTCTCTAGCCTGCCACTGGAGCGCGGGAATCAAACCCAAATCATCCAGCATGGAAGGCCGCAGCAGGAGAGCCATGTTTCGCACGACACCTACCGACGAACCGGCCAGCTTCCGAAGTTCCGCGATCTGTGCGATCAAGTTTGGCGTGTGCGCCGTCTGAACCGATGCGGCCAGATTGCCAAGGCCCACCACCAGCGCCGATAGCGATTGGCCAACCTCATCGTGCAGCTCGCGCGAGATTGCCCGGCGCTCGGTCTCCTGCGCGTCCACCAAGCGAGCGGATAATTGCTTCAACTCTACACGCGCTTGAGCAGTCTCTTGAAAGCGCGCATTGGATTCGCGCTCCAAAGAGAGTATCCTGCTCATGCTGTAGCTGGCCAGGAGCAAGCCCAGTCCCAAAGTGACGATCAGGGTCAGGCTCAAACGAACGCGAAAGCTCGAGAAAAGATCCGATACTTGCCCGTTGCCCGTGGTCAATTGCCGCTCGTTCAGCGCGCTGATAGCATCCGCCAAACCGAGCATGGCGGTTCGTCGCGGGTACACTTCGTCCCTGAGAAATGCGTAACCAGCGGTCTGTCTTTGTTGCGCGTCCCAGCGCATTACCGGAGCGAGCACTTGCCAGTATTGCGCTAGCTCCCGCTCTAGATTTGCGAAAGGTTTCTGCTCGCTCTCGCGCAGGAGCCGGGCGTATTGCCGTACTGCCGTCTCCATGTTTCTCCGTGCGTTCTCAAGTCCGGTCCGGTGAGATTCGGCTTTGCTCGGCTCCGGCTCCAGAAGATAATCGCGAACATATGTGCCGGAAACATACAGGTCTGACCGTATCTGATTCAGGAACCGATTTCGATTCAAGAACTCGCTTCGAATCGCGTCGTTCCGGTTTTGAATCGTTCGCAGGACCTGCATCGTATCCAGTCCGGCAAATGCCATTAATATGAGAAGTCCGCCAAAGCCGGCCAGCAGGAGCGTGCGCGTATTCCGTCGAGTTTCCCGCATTCGGATTACATGCGACAAATGGCTGTGTGCCGGATGCGTTGGATGAGCCGTTCGCCGCTCGCCACTTCGACATCCAAGACTACGAACTCCCGACCCTTCTTCTCGAATCGATCGCGAATCACGGCGCGTGCTTCGACATCGTCGCCCCACTGAGCGCGACTGAAGGTCTGAACATCGCTGGAGATATGCATCCACGGACCCAGCCGATAATTTCGCATCAGGATTCGGTTTGCGAGTTCGAGAAGCCCAGCGGGAATATTGTCCGACGCCGCACTCGGAGCGAGCGGTTGTCTTACCGTTTCCAGAATGGTTCCGGGATCCATCGATTGCCCGTTCGACGTGGCTGCGATAATCGGTCCAAAATCCAAGGGCTCGCCATCCACGCGAGCCACGGCGCAAGCCTCGCCGTCGCGCTCAGCAGTCACTGTGTCCGCGTCCGTCCGAATCCGCAGGTGGTCTCCGTCAAACACCGGCTTGAGCAGCCGAACATGCACCGTCCCTCGCTCCAGAAACTCCTGCGAAACCATGTATCCATATACAGTAACGCCCGGCACCAACGCCGCCAGAAACCCATACTGACGTGCAACCTCGTCCGAATGGATGCGGTTCTCCGAATCCGGCGCTCCGTTGCGCGCAATCACCTCGGCCGTCATGGAACGGTATCAACTTCTTTCAGCCAGTCTGGACGCTTCAGCACCTCGCGAGGCTTGCTGCCATCCGGCGGGCCGATGATCCCGTCGCGCTGCATCATGTCGAGAATGCGCGCTGCTCGGCCGTAACCTAGCCGCAGCCGCCGCTGCAATGTTGACGTCGACGCCTTGCCCATTTCCATCACTACTTTCACCGCATCCTGATACATGGGATCCTCAGTGCCATCGAACTCTTCAGATTCCCCCTCGGCATCCGGCGGCGCGACCAAGAACGTTTGGTCGTAATCCGGCCTCGCCTGCTTCTTCCAGAACTCGACCACGCGGTTCGTCTCCACCTCAGTGACGAATGCACCATGCACGCGCATCAGCCGAGACGAGCCGGGCGGAAGGAAGAGCATGTCTCCCTTGCCGAGAAGATGATCCGCGCCCATTACATCCAGCACGGTGCGCGAATCCACTCTGGTAGCAACGCGGAAGCTAATGCGCGAAGGGAAATTCGCCTTGATCAGGCCCGTGATTACGTCCACGCTAGGCCGCTGCGTCGCCAGCACAAGATGCATCCCGACAGCCCGGGCCATCTGCGCAAGTCGCGTTACAGACTCCTCAACGTTCGCTCGCTCCAGCATCATGAGATCGGCCAGCTCGTCGATGATGATCAGGATAAAAGGCAAGGTTTGCAGGTCTTCTGGAGCCGGTTCATCCTCATCGAACAGGCTGCGCGGTTCCTGCTGCA
>JANXQZ010000913.1 GCA_025353235.1 Bryobacterales bacterium | reverse complement strand
GTCAGGTTGATCGAGACCTGCGCCTGATCGCGGGATTCGAGCCGTAGTCCCAGCGCCTTGACGAAAGGCATCCCGCCCGAGGATGCGCGAATCTTGCGAGCGATAACTCTGGCAACACGAACATCGGGAGTTTGCAGATTGATATTGAAAGCGATGAGAAACTTGCGGGCTCCGATCACGCAGGCTCCCGCGGTGGTGTGCAGCGCCGGACCTCCCAGATCCGGCGTTAGCTTGGGGTGCTCGAAACCGCCTCTGCGAACGTTCTCAAGTTGAACCCGCTCCGCATCCCGGGCCGCCGCTTCGTAAAAATAGACGGGCACCCCCAACTCGTTCCACACCTTGGCTCCAAGCTGATGCGCTAAGTGGACACATGTGTCAAGCGTTACACCTTCAATAGGAATGAACGGCACCACATCCGCCGCGCCAATCCTGGGATGCACACCCGAGTGGACCCGAAGATCGATCAGGTAGCGCGCTGCAACAATACCTCGAAACGCTCCCTCCAAAACCGACTCCGGGGAGCCCGCGAAAGTGATCACAGAGCGATTGTGATCCGGGTCCATCTCGGACTTCAGCAGGAGGACGCCATCAGCGGAGGCTATCGCCCTTGCGATGATTTCAACCTTCGCTTCATCCCGGCCCTCCGAAAAATTCGGAACGCACTCCACTATTTGCGGGGACACTTTACCTCAGAAGCACGATAGACTACCTGGCCTCGCTTCATCGTCATGTCGACTAGATTGACGCCAAAGTGATAGGGTATCTCACGATAATCGTCCACGCTCAACATGATGAGATCGGCTTGCTTTCCAAATTCGATGGAACCCACGGAACCGCCCCGCCGAAGGGCATGCGCCCCGTTGATTGTGGCGGCGGAGATCGCCTCGGCGGGAGTCATATTCATTTCACGGCAAGCGAGCGTGAGAACAATTTGCATGCTATGCGTGGGGCAACTCTCCGGGTTGTAGTTGGTAGCGAGCGCGACTGCCACTCCCCTGTCGATCATCGTTCTGGCCGAGGCGAATTTTCTGGTCCCGAGAAAGAACACCGGGCCTGGCAGCAGAGTGGCGATTGTAGCGGACCCGGCCAGCGCGGAAATATCGCCGTCGTCGACGAAGATGGCGTGGTCCACGCTGACTGCCCCCATTTCCACAGCAAGCTTCACGCCGCCAATGTTCCCGCACTGGCCTGCATGCAGCTTCAATCCAAACCCGAGATCGCGTGCACGAGTAAGTACAAGGCGGGTTTGTTCAACGTTAAACAGCTGCTCCTCGCAGAACACGTCGACGAACTCAGCCAGTTCGCGGCGCCGGACCACGGGAAGCATGTGGCGTATCATCCAGTCAACGTAGTCATCCAAATCAACCGGAAAATCCGCAGGGGCGAACCGAGCACCCATGAAAGTCGAGACGACATTATCCAGATGTTTGTTCAACGCTACTTGCGTGCGCAGAATTTTCACTTCTCCGATTTCGTTCACGCCATAACCGGATTTGGCTTCGATCGTGGTGGTCCCTTGTCGAATGGATTCTAGAACGATTCGCCAAGATTGGGCCTCCAAGGTACGAAGTGGAACGTCCTGGATTGCGCGGTAGACGGCAGTCATGCCGCCGCCGGCTCGCGTAATTTCCAAGGGGGTGGCGCCTGCCAACTGCATTTCGTAGTCTAGGGGGCGGGCCGGACCGCTCACCAGATGCGTGTGGCTATCCACGAACCCGGGCAGCACCACGCGGCCATGCGCATCGATCTCTTCGGCACGCCGGGATTCGGAAAGATTATCGAGACGCCGGGTGGGACCGACTTCTCGGATGATCCCATCGACGATGAGAACGGATCCATCCTGAATGATATTCAGATTGCGGAGATCGGCGCCGCGCCGCGGACCAGGAGGCCCATGCAGCGTGAGCAATTGGCGAGCGCCTCGGATCAGAATGGGCCTGGCCATTGAATGCTGATCGGGGCAGAGACCTATTTTTTCAGAACGGAGTTCAACGACCCCTGCCGGTATCCTTCCAAATCGATGGTCACGTAATGAAACCCGAGCGGCTTGAAGATCGCAGAAAAGGCCTGGGCCATCGCAAGGTTCAGAGCTCGTTCCATCTCGTCCTTCGCAATCTCAATGCGCACCAGTTCGCCATGAAAGCGAACGCGGAACTGGCGGAAGCCGAGAGCCTTGATCTCTTCCTCGCCCTGCTCCACGGTTTTGATGTTTTCGAGCGTAACCGGGGTTCCATAGGGGATGCGCGAACTAAGGCACGCCGCAGCAGGGCGGTCCCAGGTGGATAATCCGGCCATACGGGAGAGCTCGCGAATCTCGGCTTTGCTCAATCCCGCTTCCACCAGCGGGGCTTTCACCTCATGAATTTTTGCCGCGTTCTGGCCGGGGCGGTAGTCGCCTAAATCGTCCGCGTTGACACCGTAGACAATATTTTCAAAGCCGCGTTCCGCAGCGATTTGCTCCAGGCGGTTGAAGAGTTCGTCCTTGCAGTGGAAACAACGGTTCGGGTCGTTCTTGGTGTACTCGGGATTGTCAAACTCGTAGGTGTCAATAAATTCGTGGCGGAAGCCGCACTCGCGGGCGAATTCGGCTGCCTCGCGCTTGTGCGACTCGGGAATGGAAGGCGAGTCGGCCGTGATGGCGACCGCGTCGGTTCCGAGCGCTTGGTGCGCAGCCCACGCGAGATACGCGGAGTCGGTTCCTCCGGAATAAGCCACGATGGCATGGCGCAGATCGGTGAGCACGGAGAACAATTTCTGTTGTTTGTTTTCCAGGAGACCGCGGTCGGTTGCGGGTCCGCCAATCGCCACCAGCGTAGCCATCCCTCGATTATATCGTTTGCAGTTCGGCCCGACGAAGACGCGAAGTTGATGTCTCGCGCCCTATGACACGCCACGTAGGCTGATGTAAACAAGAACCCTCCTGATGCCTTCAAGTGGCTCATTACTTCATGTCGAATGCCATATGCGTCGCCCCCGTACAAATCACTCCTGAAGTGAGTCTGGAAGGCTGGTAGTCGCAGGCACGCGAATCCCGGTAGCACTTCTCGTTGGTATGCGCAGGTCTGCGAATTTATCGCAGACGATTACGGTCTTCCGTTGAAAACCGTGGAGCAAGCCTTCGAACATTTTGAAAGGAAAGCAGCTTGAACAGTGGGTGCTTCTTTTGGACGATTGCTTCGATTCAACCGCGTCGCATCAGAAACTTTGGGCGCTTGGATTCGCGGCAGAGCGCTTTACTAATTACTTCCCGGATCGCAGCAAGTCCGACCTTAGCTTGTTGCGGGCAGAAAGTGATCTTGACAATGGGGTCCACTTTAAAGTTCCAAGTAAGATTCGCCTTCCACTACTTGTTGCCACTCGAACCGCTGCCGGCGCGTCAGCTCGTCGCATAACTTCAGCGCCGCGCTGCTATTCTGCCGGGAGTGGGAGATGAATACCGGCACGGTTGGGACCTTGGCTTTCCATCCTCAGTATAGGCCCACCGAAGCCATGACGGATTACCCCGATCCGGCTTGACTTAAGCTGGCTCACACGGCAGACTTTGAGTGGAGGCCTGCATTTGCATTCTAGAATAAGATCCATTTTGCTCGCGGCAGCTTTGCTTGTAGTCTGGATCGCCGAATCGTCCCTAGCCTATTCGCAGACGGCAAGCGAAAAGTCCAAGTCGGGTTCGGACGAATACCAAGGCCCATCCATCCTCAGCCGTGACAATACGTTGATCGGCGAGCGCGGCGGCAAGCTGATTGACTTCCGGCTGTATGGTTCAGTAACGGGTGTCTACGATTCCGGCTTGTCGCCGGTCTCCACCGACCAGAACGGAAACCTCGTCAATCCTGGAGGGAACTACGGCGTTCAGTTAGGTTTCGGGGCAAACGGATCTAAGCAGTGGCGTCGCGATTCGCTGAGCCTCGATTACGCCGGCTCCTATCGTCACTACGCCAGCAATTCTTACTTCGACGGCACCGATCAGTACCTGAACTTGCGTTATGGCAGGGTGCTCTCTCGCCGCTGGACTCTGGACATCAAGGAAACTGCCGGAATCACCAGCCTTTCCAACGGCGCGTTCAGCTATCTTCCGTTGACGACGAGCGATTTGGTGGCCGTCCCTGCGAATGAGCTATTCGACAACAAGTCCTACTACGCGCAAACGAGAGGATCTGTCGTCTGGCAGAAGACTGCTCGCCTTTCGTTTTCGTTCGGAGGCGACAGCTACTTGATTCGCAGACATTCGCACGCTCTGGCTGGATTAACCGGATACGGCGGTCATGGCGACATTGCTTATCGCATCACGCGCAGGCAGACTCTCAACTTGTCTTACTACTACAGCGATTACAACCAGCAGCGCGTGTTCGGATACGGCAAGGTGCAGACTGCCACGGTGGGCTATAGCATCGGCTTGGGACGGCGATACGACTTTGCAACCTCATTTGGCGGCAGCTACGTGGATACCAGAGGACTGCAAAGCGTGGATGTGGATCCCGCGAT
>JANXQZ010000881.1 GCA_025353235.1 Bryobacterales bacterium | reverse complement strand
TCAGCGTTCTTGTGGAAGGCGTAGGTTGGCGAGAATGGAAGACGCACCAGTTCGGGACTGCCCGGCGTAGGACTTGCTCCGGCGCGGCTCACAAAGTTCAGCATCTTCAGAAACGCTGGAGCATTGCGGTTCCATTGGGATTGAGGAATCGTGTTGTTCGGATACGGCGTCCCACCGATCGCACGTCCTGAGGAATCACGGACAATGGTGCCGGGCTGGAACACCGTTCCCACCGGAACATTGTTGCTGCCCGAGATGGTCTGCTGCGAGCCGTTGGCGTTGAAACGATAAAGCTGCCGGAAATCTCCGCTCAGAATCTGAGCGCTGGGGATATCGATAAAAGTATTGCTATTCAACGGGCGCGTAGCGCGCGTGCCTTCAAAGTTGAAGAAGAAAAATAGCTTCTTGTGGTCGCCGGAGGAAAAATGAGGGATCAGAATAGGCCCGCTTAGGTTGCCCCCGAACTGGTCATAGCGCAGTTTGGCGACCCTGCCCGTGGTATCGAACGGACGCCGCGCATCGAACGTGTCGTTCCGGAGAAATTCGTACGCCGTGCCGTGAAAGGCGCTGCCTCCGCTCTTGGTGTTAATGGAAATCATGATGCCGGGATTGCGGCCGTACTCCGCGTTAAACGCGCTCGTTTGCAGTTTGAATTCGCCCACTGCATCCAGACTGATCTGCGTATATTGGCCATCGTTGGCGCCCACGTCGGTGTTGATTGCCCCGTCTAGAAAGACGTTGTTGCTGCTGCCCCGCTGTCCGTTCACGTTAAACGAATTGGTGTTGTTGAAGGCGAGCCGAAAATCGCTGCTGTCGTTCGATACCACGCCTGGAAGCGTGCGCATCAGCGACTGGAAGTCGCGTCCATTGAGAGGAATTTCCGTCACCTCCTTGGAACTGATGACGAACGATTTTTGGGACGTGGAGGTCTCTACCAACGGAACTTGCGCGTCGACGGCAATCGATTCGTTGAGCTGTCCGATCTGCAACGAGAGAACGCCCAGGCTCATGGTCTGATTCTGATCGAGCGTGAGATCCTTGCTCTCGAATGTCTTGAATCCGCCAGCTTCCACGCGGACCGTGTAACGGGCAGGCAGCAAAGGCGACAGGGAAAATGTTCCAGCTCCAGTGGTGGTAGTCTCCCTGGCGATAAGGTTCTTGTCCTGATCAAAGGCGGACACTTTGGCGTTAGGGACGCTCGCGCCGGCAGAGTCGGTAACGGTGCCTTGGATGGCTCCGGTCTGGGCCAGCGCCGCGCAGGCCGCACTGAATATCAACGAAACGATTGCGTTCAAACGAAACATAGTTCTCCTTCAGCGGACAACCCGCACACGCACGAGGTTCTGAGAAGTATATCTCATTTAATTCGAAGGTATCAGCTGGGCTGATAGTCGACAATCAGAACTTCACTGCTTCGGTGCAGGCATCGGTACCGATCCCAAATAACGGTCCAACCAATCCAAGCTTACTCGAGTGCTGGCCGGGAAACCGACCATCGCATGGCCTGCTTCCAGAAGCACGAATTTCTTATCGGCTGGAGCAGCTCCAAATGCTTTGAACAACGCCTTCTGGCTGTTTTCCAAAGGAAACGCCAAATCATAGCGGCCATTCATCATCAGAACGGGCACATGCGAACGTGGCGCAAACTGGAACGGATCGATTTCCGCAGGCTTCAAAACTGCTTCTAGGCCCGCAACGGCAAGTTCCGCGACTTCGATCCTGGGCTCGTTTGCCAACACGATCGGCGCCCAAACGCCTCCGGCGCTAAAACTGAAATAACCGAGCTTCCCGGAATCGAACTCCGGTCGGGTCTCTAAGTAGTCGAGAGAGCGGCGAAGATCCTGGACATACCGAATGACTCTGAGCAAACGACGATCGGCGGCACTTCCATTCATTTTTCCTTTTCGCTCGTACATTCCCCAGAGAACCGGGTAAAGCACAGCCCTTCCGCTCCGGATCAACGGCTCTAAGAACCACATCTCAAGCTGCTTGCTCGATTTCACCCCGAAAGCAATGCCTGACGCACCGTACACCACGGTTTGGTATGGGGGAGTGGCGCCACGCGGGATAAACAGATAAGCCGCTATGCGCTCGCCTGGGTAGGTGGCATCGAAGCTGACCTTCTCTTTGCGCCAGTATATGTTGCTGTCGTCGGTTTCGTCCAAGTTTGAATGCAGAGGAGTCTTAGCGTAATCGTAAAGCTTCCGAATGGCCGCGAATTTCTCATCGCTAACTGGCTTCTCCCGGCTGTAATCGCGGACGGAACGGACTTGGACTGGATCCAAAAAAGATGGCGGAAGCGGCGCGCTGGACTTGGCACAACGAAACCCGATAGTCGGTCGGCGGTCCCACGCTTCCGCAGCATCCGTGGCAAGGGAAGCATAAAACGCCTCGTCCCAAGCACCTCCCATGGTCAACCGTTGGCCGTGCCCCCATTCGTTCCATAGCCACTCTTTGCAATTGCCCGCCAGATCATAAGTGCCGAATCGATCCAGGCCATGGTAGCTTCCCACGGGAGCAAGACCTTTCCCCGAAAACTTAATTTTATCTATGGCAAAAACATCAGTAACAGCAAGACATTTAAAGAAGTCAAAATTTAGTACACGAGAAACAAATCGTTGTTTTCGATGTTCTCGTGGTCATGCATATATGAGAGATTTTGGTTTGTGCCG
>JANXQZ010000798.1 GCA_025353235.1 Bryobacterales bacterium | reverse complement strand
GAAGGCGCAATAAAAATTGTCCAGGAACAGAGACTCAATGGTGTTCTCGCGCGCCAAGAAGGTATGTCCAAGTTTTCGGCGCAACGACGCATTTAGCAAAGGCGCAGTTTGCAGGTGCGAGCGGATGCCTGACCGCAGAGGGGCCGGAAGAACGCCGTATGCCAAAGCGGCTTTCTGGTTCAACAGATTGATGCGATAGCGCTCGTAACCCCCGAATAGTTCGTCGCTGCCTTCTCCCGTTAGCACGACCTTCACCTGCTGAGCTGCCAGCTTCGAGACGAAGTACAGCGAAACACTGGAGGGCCAAGCCAGTGGCTCGTCTTCATGCCAAATCAGCCGCGGGAGGGCGTTGAACATATCTTCCATCCCGATTACGACTTCGTGATGCTCGGTTCCGATGGCCTTGGCCACAGTGGCCGCATAGCTAAGCTCGCTGTATTGCGCTTCCCGGTACCCGACCGCGAACGTCTTTACCGGCCCATCCGCCATGCGCCGGATAAGTGCCGCGATCGCACTCGAATCGACACCGCCGCTCAAGAACATTCCGAGAGGAACGTCGCTCATGAGCCTCATCTCGACGGTCTCTTCCAACCTGCGCCGGAGTTCGGCAATCCACTCCGCATCGCTGGGCGATTCACGCGCGGCCGGAGGGGCGGGAGCGTCCCAATACTGCTCGATTTTCAAGCGAGGCTCCGAGCCCCGTAGGTCTAGCTGCAGATGATGGCCCGGCAGCAGTTTGCGGATGCCTCGGAAGAGTGTTCGCTCCTCGCTGATGTAGCCGAAGCCGAGCAACTCGGGAAGAACGCTTTCTTCGAGCGCAGGCGAGATCGCGGGATGCTCCAGGAGCGCCTTCACTTCCGACGCGAAAGCGAACACGCGCCCATCCCAGTAATAGTAGAGCGGCTTGATGCCTAGACGATCCCGGGCCAAGAAGAGCGTGCGAGTCGGTTCATCCCAGATGGCGAAGGCGAACATGCCGCGGAAGCGCTCGACACACGCTGGCCCGTACTCCTCATAGGCGTGCAAAATGGTTTCAGTGTCGCAGCGGGTTGCATAGCGGTGTCCGGCGCGTTCCAGGTCCGGCCTGAGGGCGGCATGATTAAAAATCTCCCCGTTGTATACGATCCAGGCGGAGCGCGTCTCGTTGGGCATCGGCTGATGCCCGCCCGCCACGTCGATAATGCTGAGACGCCGATGACCCAGCGCAACGCCGCAATCAAAGTAGAACCCGTCATCGTCGGGTCCCCGGTGCCGGATCGCATCCGTCATCCGCCGCAGGATATTTTCGGAGCTGGCTGCCCCCGGCGAGACTGTGACAAAACCAGCGATCCCACACATGTTATTCAGTGTATCGACAATTCCAGGCTCAACCGATAGGGAGAACGACTGGGTGTCGGGAAATCTGTTAATCGCGTTATGGAACCACGGGCAGAGCGATGTGCGAGGCGGCACCCGTCGAACGGAACACTTTTTGCGTAGCCTTCTGGTAATCGGATGCCCGGGCATTGAAAATGTTATCGACGAAGGTCTGAGGGTTCATATCGTAAAGCGGAAACCACGAACTCTGAATCTGCACCATGATGCGGTGGCCTTTGAGGAACGCATGATCGTTAGTATGCAGATCGATGGCGTAGGGCGTAACCGCGTCCTTCTTAATCGCAACGGGATGTTCGTAACTCTCGCGGAAACGGCCGCGCAGGATCTCATCCGCGATCATCAATTGATGCCCCGCCAAGTGCGGATTCGCCGGATAGCTGTCAGGGTATACATCGATCAGCTTGACTACCCAATCGGAATCCGTTCCCGATGTCGCCGCGAAAAGCCGCGCGACGATGTCGCCCGCGATTCTCACTTCCTTCGTCAGCGGCTCCGTCTGCCACGTCAACACGTCCGGCCTGTTGTCGACGAACCGCTGATCCTCCACCAGCCACGTTGGCCACCCACCGCCTGGGTACGTCGGGCTGATCGGACGATGCCGATACGGAACTGGATGCGCCGGATCCGAAATATAGCTATCGAATGCTTCGCTCTCTGTTGGAGCATCGAACGACAATTTGCCTGCCTCCCGCATATAGATGTTCGTCGCACGCGCGTTTCGCGGGGGCCAAGAATCGTACTTCTCCCAGCGAT
>JANXQZ010000782.1 GCA_025353235.1 Bryobacterales bacterium | reverse complement strand
CAAGGCGCGCTTCGACGAAGAGAGCAACATCGAGTGGGCGCGAGCGCTGGAACGCGAAGGCGTACATGTGGTCTACGGTTTGGTGGGGCTGAAGGTACACGCAAAAGTCGCGATGGTGGTACGCCGCGAGGGTGAGCACATCCGCCGCTACATCCACATGGCGACGGGCAACTACAACGCGACAACGGCCCGAGTTTACACCGACATTGGGTTGTTCACGGCGAATGAACAGATCGCGGCCGATGTGACCGACCTGTTCAACTATTTAACCGGCTACTCGGCCAAGAGCCACTACCGGAAGCTGCTGGTGGCCCCGATCAATTTGCGGCAGGGGCTGCTTGACCTGATTGACAACGAAATCGAACATCAAAACACGGGCGAGCGCGGGCATATGATTCTGAAGATGAACGCTCTGGAGGATCCGCCTATCATCAAGCGGCTGTATCGCGCGTCGCAGGCCGGCGTGACTGTGGACCTGCTGGTGCGCGGGATTTGTTGCCTGCGTCCCGGCGTGCCTGGGATCAGCGAAAACATCCGGGTAATTAGCATTTTAGGCCGGTTTCTAGAGCACAGCCGGATCTACTATTTCCGAAATGGCGGCTCTGAGAAGATCTATCTTGGCAGCGCCGATTTAATGCCGCGCAATTTGAATCGCCGGGTAGAGATTCTGTTCCCAATTGAGGACCCCCGCTTGTCGAAGCGTGTGAGGGATGAGATACTCGCAACCTACCTCGCCGATACTACGCGAGCTAGGCTGATGCATCCTGATGGATCGTACACCAAAGCGGAGCATGCCGAGGGCGGCCTCGATAGCCAGGCATGGCTTTTAAATTTGAGTACGCGGAGCTGACCATGTATCTGTCGATGAATGGCGTGCCCATCGGAGGCAAGTTAGCGTGGCGGGACTTTGCCCGGCTCGCGTCGACCACGGGATTCAAGGGTGTGGACGTCAACTTGGAGGCTGCTATGGCCGACGGCGTTGAGGGCACTCGAAAGTTCTTAGAAGAACTGCGCCTCCGCCCGGCATACGTGAATCTGCCAGTTGAGTTTCGCAAGGACGATGCGGTGTTTCGCAGCACGCTTGCCAAGCTGGAAGACGCGGCTCCGTTTGCGGCAGCCATTGGGTGCCCGCGCATGATGACGTGGATCATGTCATCGAGCGAGCAGCCCAAGGATGAGTTGCGGCGAGTCTACAAGCGGCGCTTCACGGAGTGCGCGAACATTCTGGCGCGTTCGCACTGCCGACTGGGTTTGGAGTTCCTGGGCCCGCTGCATATTCGCAAGCAGTTCCCGAATGAGTTTATTTGGAAGATGAATGAGATGCTAGAGTTCGCTAAGGAGTGCGGTCCGAATGTCGGGCTCACGCTGGACGCTTGGCATTGGCACCACGCAGGCGGGACTTCGGCCGACATCGTGAAGGCTGGCAAGGACCGGATCGTGGTTGTGCATTTTGACGATGCCGCGAAGCTGGGGCCTGAAGAAGTGCGCGACAATCAGCGGTTGCTGCCCGGCGAAGGCGTGATCGATCTAAATGGATTCTTGCATGCGTTGCGAACAATCGGCTATGGGGATTCGCTCAGCGTTGAAGTGTTCGGGCGGGGATTGAAAGCGATGCCTCCAGAGAAGAGCGCGAAACTCTGCCTGGATTACGGGCGCGCTGCGCTTCAGAAAGCCGGAATGGCCGAGAGCTGAAGCAGCCCAAGCAGGGCGATATCGCAACACCTCGGAGGCTACCTATATCATTGCGGCAAGCGGACGGTTCGAGCGGATTGGGATATCGGATGAGGAGTGGGCGCTGATTGGCCCCTTGATCCCGCTTGAGGGATGGCGCGGTCAGGGGCGCAGTGGCGGCTGCTGCCGGATGAAAAATGGCAAGTGGAACAGCGTCTTCCGGCGGTATCGGTGCTGGGTCGACACGGTTTGGCCAAGAGAAACCGCCGGATACCCATCCCGCACAACCCAAGAAATACCGCTGGCGCAATCTCGGCAAGCGCCTGTTCAGCAAGCTCAACATACTGCGTCCATCGCGTCTGGATGCCAGCTATCTTCCTTAGTGGAATGATGAGTTATTGGAAAGAATTGGTCGGGGCGCGGAGATTCGAACTCCGGACCTCCTGGTCCCGAACCAGGCGCTCT